>JBEKEY010000001.1:0-93871 GCA_050013595.1 Thermoplasmata archaeon
AAGCTGCGGGACTCGAAGCCGCCGCCACGGGATTCCGATTGTTAGCTCAGGACGACCTGGAGAATCAACGCCTCCAATTTCCTCTCTACGACGCACTGTACGCCTATTGTAAGTGGAAGGTCGAAACGGGAGGGATGCTCGAACACACCGGAGGCGAGTCTCCGTCCCGTTAGCGGAGGGGATCGAACTCGTACGGGGACCCACGCACGAGACCGACGGGCCGAGTCGCCGACGGGGCCGCGAGAAACGATGACGACCGGCGCCTCACCCGATCCGAGCACGCCCTGGGTGCGCCGCGACCGGCTCCTGCTGATGGGCGCCCGAACCGCCCGGGGCTTCGGCGCCGGCGCCCTCTCGATCATCATCGCCCTCGATCTGGCCGGGGTCGGCTATTCTTCGTTCGCCATCGGCATCATTCTCGGCCTCGCACTCGGTGGAGCAGCTGCTTGGGCCGTTGCGGTGCCTCGAATCGAGCTCCGCTGGCGTCGTCGTTCGGTCTTCGTGTTATCGGCGGTAGCCCTCGGCTGCGGTGGCGGGCTTCTCTGGGTCGATATCGCGAACCCGGCCGTTCTGCTCGCGGCACTCCTTCTGGGCGGGATCGTCGCCGGGGGGGCCGACGTCAGCCCTCTCGGCGCGCTCGAGCAGGCCGCTCTCGCGGGAACAACGACCGACCGGTTGAGAACCCAGACCTACGCGGTCTACAACCTCCTGGGGTATGTGGGTGTGGCCTTGGGCGCCCTCGCCGCCGGTCCGCTGTACGGACTGGGCGGTCCGGCGTTGGCGGGGTCACCTGCCGGCCCGCATGACGCGACCTTCCTTCTCTACGGTCTCCTCGGCCTTGCTCTGGTTCCCCTCTATCGCAGCCTTTCCGCTGACGTGGACCGCCGAGCGGGGGGAGAACGGCCGACGCCGCTCTCGCCGGCGAGCCGTTCGACCGTCTACTCTCTCTCCGCGCTGTTCTCCGTCGATGCCTTCGCGGGCGGGCTCATTGTGAACAGCCTCGTCGTCTACTACTTCTCGGTCCAGTTCCACCCCCAGGTCGACCTCCTCGGATTCGTCTTCTTTCTCAGTAACCTGGCCGCCGGGTTCTCTCTCGTCCTTGCCGCGCCCCTGGCTCGTCGGTTCGGTCTCGTCAACACCATGGTCTTCAGCCACATTCCGTCGAACGTCTTCCTCATCCTCGTGGTCGTCGCCCCTTCGTTCCTGATCGCGTCCGTTCTCTGGGTCGCACGCGCCACGCTCTCGCAGATGGACGTGCCCACGCGCCAGTCGTACATGCAGGCGGTCGTACCGGCCGAGGACCGCGCCGCGGCCGCGGGTTACACGACCGCGGCCCGGAGCTCTCAGGCGTTCGGCGCTCCCGTCACCGGTTCGTTCCTCGCGGTGGGCGGGCCGTGGATCGCCGCTCCGTTCGCGCTCGCCGGTTGCGTGAAGATCGGCTACGATCTCGCTGTCTACTCCCGTTTCCGTCGACTTCGTCCGCCCGAGGAGCTCACCGGTTCTGCCGTAGCCTCCGTCCGTTCCCAGCGGCTGGATCGACCCTGACGTGCGTCGAGTCGGTTCCGAGGCGGACGCGCTCCTCGCGATCGGTCATCGAATACCCATCGCGTGCTGCCGGGAAGGGTCGGTTCCCTCGGGGCGAATGAGGAGTTTCCGACGGTCGTTGGCCGATCGGGTAACGATACATCTTCATACGGTGGCGGCACTGCCGCGGCGTAGACCTCGCAGAAGTGGCGACGTGGGTGGGCATTGCCGCGTCCTCCGCCCTCGTAGTCTCGGTATGCCTTCTCGCGTACAACGTACGAGCGAGCCGAGTGGACGCGAGGAGGAACCTGGCCTTCTCAATGATGGAACAGCTCACCTCGGCCGACTTCGCGGCGCGCCGATGGAAGATGCACGGTTCCGTTGCGGCCGCCGTGGCTTCCGGCTGGAAGGAGTTCGATAACAGCCTCGAGGATTTCAGGAGCCGTGCCTTCGCCTACCAGTACGAGTTGATCGGCCAGATGGTATTGTCCGGAACCCTCGACTATAGGTGGGTCCGGGACTTTGTGCAGTTCTCGGTGGTGGCCGACTGGAACGCGTTCCAACCGCTGGACGCGCATCTGATCGAGCGGTTCCCCGGACGGCCCAGTCCCTGGGCCCGTTTTCAGCAGTTGGCCCTGCGGATCACGACCGAACTGAACGGCCCGGAGCTTCGCGGGCGACCTCCTGCAAAGGGGTTCGATAACTAGCTCCGTTCCGTTTTCCACTCAGTAACCTCCGGGCTCGCCGATTACGGCGGCGAATAGCCCCGAAAAGGAAGGGCGATGGTCGGCTAGGCCAAGAACTCGAAGGCCTCTCAAACAACCCGGAACGGTGAACGAAGTGTCAACTCCCGCCCCCACTCGACAGGGAACGATGAAGGCGTGGATCCTCGATCGTTACGGTCCCCCCGAGAGCCTGCAGCTCCGAGAGGTCCCGTTCCCGACGTTCCGGGATGGTCACGAGGTCCTGGTACGGGTCTTCGCGTCCTCCGTGAATCCCGCCGACCGGCACAATCTGAACCCTCCGCTCATCTTCCGGAAAGGGCAGGGACTCCTGCGCCCGAAGACGGGACGACTGGGACTCGACCTGGCCGGTCGGGTCGAACTGGTCGGCGCGGGCGTCAAGGGTCTTCGCGTGGGGGACGAGGTCTTCGGCGTGACCAGCGGAGCCTACGGTGAGTACGCCATCGCCGACGAGACCCAAGTGGTGCCGAAACCGACCCGGCTCACGTTCGAGCAGGCGGCCGCCGTACCGATCGCCGGCGTCACGGCCCTTCAGGGCCTCCGGGACAAGGCGCAGATCCGGCCCGGCCAGCGGGTCCTGATCAACGGTGCGTCGGGGGGGTCGGCACCTTTGCGGTGCAGATCGCGAAATCGCTCGGGGCGGAGGTGAACTGTGTCTGCCATACCCGCAACGTGGACCTGGTCAAATCCCTCGGAGCCGACCGTGTGTTCGATTACTCGCGAGAGGACTTCGCGAAAAGCGGCGAGCGCTACGACGTCATCGTCGATACTCAGCTCAACCACTCCCTGGCAGCGTACCGAAAGGCCCTCCATCCCAAGGGGCTGCTCCTCGCGATTGGCGCGGGGCCCGGTTCGATCGGGCGGGTTCTCCCTCGACTCCTCAAGACCATCGTTGGGGCGCGCATCGTAGGCCCCAAGACGAAATTCTTCGTCGCGTCGGTCCGGAAAGAACCGTTGATGGACCTCAAGGCGCTCATCGAGGCCGGAAAAGTGACCCCGGCGATCGACCGGCGCTACCCGTTCAGCCAGGTCCCGGACGCTCTCAAGTATCTCGCGGAAGGGCACGCTCGAGCCAAGATCGTCATCTCGATGGAGCCGAGCACCCCACCGGTATCGTGACCCGAGGGCGGACCTACCGGTCCACCTCAAGGCGTCCGGGTCCACGGTCCCAGCGATCGACCGACCTCGGTCGCCACGCCAGCGCGACCGCGATGGCGCCGAGAGGAACGGCGACCAGGTAGACCCACAGGTCGGCGGACGACCCGGAGAGCACGGCAGGGGCGATCGAGCGAGCCGGATTCAGGGAACTCCCGGACAGGGGCCCGATGACGTACGTGGAGACCCCGACCACCAGGGGAGGCAGAACGAGACGCCACCGGAAGTTCCCCTCTCCCCGATCGGCGAGGAGGAAGACGGCTGCGATCAGCGCGGCCGTGAACGTGGCCTCCCCGACGAAGACCGTGAGCGCGTTCGTGGAGGGCAAGGTGCTGCCGAGGTGGGCCTGGGTCCCGATCGAGACCGCCACGGCCGCGGAGCCGACGAACGCGCCCGCGAACTGACCGAGGACGTACTCCGGCACCTCCCCCCAAGCGATCCGCCCGCTGGCCGCGAGCCCCAGGGTCACGGCCGGGTTCAGATGGGCTCCCGAGATCCCGACAAACAGGACGATCGGTACGAGGACCGCGACGAACCACGCAAGGGCCAACTGCCACTGCGGAACGCCCCCGGCTCGGGCCGAGAGCACGATCGCGCCGGTTCCGATCCCGACCAGAAGGGCCGTCCCCGCGAGCTCGGCGAGGAATCGCTTCCCCCGTGACGGATTCACCGAGGATCGCTCCGCGACAGCGCGGCCGCTCGTCGCTCGGTGAGTACGAGCTCGGTCCTCAGGCCCTTCACGTTTCCCGCGATCCGGTCCCGAACTTGTCGGAAGCCATCGTCCTCGAAGTGCGCCGGGTCGGGGAGCGCCCAATCCCGGAGCTCGAGAGTCTTGAGTCGCGCGGGGCAGCTCGCGTCATCGAGACACCCCATGGTGACGCGGACACGGGCGCCATCCATCATCTCGGGCGTCAACAGCTGGGGCGGATGCGGGGGAAGTTCCAATCCGAGTTCGCGGAGCATCGTTCCCGTTCGCGGGTTCGCCGACGCCGCCGGACTCGTTCCGGCCGAGATTGCGGTCCACCCCTCGGGGGGGTTTGCGTTGAACATGGCCTCCGCCATCAGCGAACGACCGGAATTCCCGACGCAGACGAACAGTACGACCTTCGGCGCGGTCACGGTGGCGAACCTCCCGGCTTCGTCGCGCGAACTTCTCCGCTGACGACCCCGAGCTCGGCTTGGGAGCGAAGAGATTCCGGTGCGGGGTCCTCTCCGAGAACCTTCACCTCGATGGATTCGAATCCGGCCGAGCGCAGACGCTCTGTCACTTCGTCCCGGGTCAGCGCTCCGGAGGAACAGGAGGACCAGCGCTCCGGGTCGTTCCTCATTTCGTCGGAGATCGGTCGCGTGGCCAGAACGTCCGCGACCGCGAGCCGTCCACCGGGTCGCAGGACACGGAACGCCTCACGGTAGACCTGGCCCTTGTCCGGAACGAGATTGATCACGCAGTTCGAGAGAACGACGTCGACCGAGGCGTCGGCGACCGGTAGGTGTTCGATCTCCCCGAGTCGGAACTCGACGTTCGTCCGACCGCTCGAGCGCGCGAGGTCGCGAGCACGGGAGAGCATCTCGGGTGTCATGTCCACGCCGATCACGCGGCCCGACGGACCAACCCGGTTCGCGGCCAGGAAGCAGTCGACACCCGCGCCGCTACCGAGGTCCAACACCACCTCTCCCGGGCGGAGGGGTACCAGCTGCGAGGGGTTCCCGCATCCGAGCCCCAGGTTCGACCCCGGGGGGATGCTGGCGAGCTCGGTATCCGTGTAGCCCGTTGTACAGCAACTCGTTCCGGCCTCGTGAGGTGAGGAGCAGCCGCACGAGGACGCGCTCCCCCCGCAACATCCGTTCCCCTCCGCGGTCGCGATGCCGCCGTACCTCTCGCGCACCGACTGACGGATCGTCGCTTCGCGTTCTTCCGGTTCGCTCATAGAATCTCCGTGAAGGCTCCCGGCTTCAATCCGTAGTACATCCACTTCCCCCGCCGTCGGGCCGTCACGATACCGGCGGACGTGAGCACCGCCATGTGGTGGCTGACGGTGGCATGCGTGAGTCCGAGAGCTGCTTGGATCTCGCACGCGCAGAGCTCGCCTTCCCGGCGCAGGATCGCCACGGCCGTCAACCGCTGCTCATCCGACAGCGCGCGGGCGCGGGCGAGAGCCTTCGTGAACCCGGTGCCCTTCGCGACGAGCTTCCCCATCCCCCGGTACCGCGGCAGGCACGAACCTCCATCCGAACCGGTCAATCTCCCCAACCGACCTACGAGCCCGGTCTCGGGCTTGGACAGCGACATCATGTCGATGTAGGTCAACACCATATATGTAGATATCCATCGACATAACACAAGGTGGCCGAGCTCGGCGGGACGAAGCTCGGGCTACCGATCGAGCATGGCCTGGGAGGCCGGAGGATACCGGTCCCCGGCCACCCGGTCCGTCGGCACGGCGCTTCCGATCCGCTCGAGTTCCTTCGGCGTGAGCGAGAGGTCGACCGTGGCGGCGTTCTCTTCGAGGTAGCGGCGTCGCTTTGTCCCAGGTATGGGCACGACATCCGGTCCGCGGCTCAATACCCAGGCCAGCGCGAGCTGGGCGGGCGTGTGCCCGGTCTCCTTGGCGATCTCCACCAGCCGATCGACCAGGCGGAGGTTGTGCGCCAGGTTCTCGCCCTGGAAGCGCGGGCTCCCGCGGCGGAAGTCACGTTCCGGCAGCTGGTCGAGGGAACGTAGCTCTCCCGAAAGGAACCCGCGCCCGAGCGGGCTGAAGGGGACGAATCCGACGCCCAACTCTCGGCAGGTCGCAAGGATCCCGTTCTCCGGGTCGCGGGTCCAGAGAGAGTACTCGCTCTGAACGGCCGTGATCGGGTGGACCGCATGCGCCCGCCGTAGGGTCCCCGGGGAGACCTCCGATAGCCCGAGGAACCGCACCTTTCCGGCATCCGCCAGCTCGGCCATCGCCCGGACGCTGTCCTCGATCGGCGTCTTCCGGTCGAGTCGGTGCAGGTAGTACAGGTCGATCGTGCTCACCGCGAGACGCCGCAGGCTGGCATCGCACGCGGATCGAATATGCCCGGGGCTGCCATCGATCGTGCTCGGCGCACCGGAGGGATCCGGGACGAACCCGCACTTCGTCGCGAGGAAGACCTCATCGCGACGACCCCGTATCGCACGTCCCACCAATTCTTCGTTCGCCCCGGCACCGTAGGCATCGGCGGTGTCCAGGAAGTTCACGCCGAGTTCGAGGGCCCGGTGGATCGTCGCGACGGACTCGGCCTCGTCCGGTGACCCGTACGACTGCGACATCCCCATGCAACCGAGTCCGATGGCGGAGACGCGCGGCCCCTTCGTCCCCAACGAGCGAGCCTGCATGCCCGTACGAAGGCAGCCTCTCCTAATACGACTCGCTTGACGAGATCGATGGTCGGCGCGGCGCAACGGTCGCGAGCGGAGAGGGACTAGGGGGTTCCCGCATGCGGAGCGGAGGGAGCTACCGACGTGGCCTCTCTCGAGCGTCGCGCCAGCCGATAGTTCACGACGACCTGGACGATGAGGGCGCCGAGGAACCCGACGACCATACCGGCAACGTACATGTTGTTCGAATTGAGCGAGAAGGCAAACCCTTCCTGGATCGCCACGAGCAGGAACAGGGTGACGAGCGCCTCCCAACCCGCGATGCCGGCCACCTTGAGGCGTACGGCGAGCACCGTCGCGTACGCCGCGACAACGAAGAGGAGGAACGCCAGGGCGATGTGGGCCGTCAGGAGCGGGGCGGAAGTGAACACCGTCATGAAGGAGGGGGAGGAAGGGAGGGTGACGTAGACGGTGAGGGCGATACCGATGACACATTCCACGACCAGCATCCCGAGAAGGACCCATCCGAGATGGCGAAGTCGTCCTACGGATCTCAGCAACGGCGAAACCGTAGCGGGCGCAGATGATTCGGACACGACCTCGCTCGACCGGCGCACCTAGATAACCTCGGCGACCCCCACCGAGGGGAACTCTCGATGCCGAGGAGTCCCCGGAGGGCTGTGACGCTCGCGGCGAGTGGGCAGGTCCGGGAATTAATACTCGACCGGAGTGCGATCCTCGATGGCCCGAACGGTTCGTCCTCCGTCCCGCCACTTCCGGCTCGAGGAGCTGGCTTCGGGCGTTCACGCCGCCGTGGCGACCGACGGAGGCTATGCCCTATCGAACTCGGCGATCGTCGACCTCGGGGGAGCGACCCTCGTCTTCGATACGGGACTTACTCCCCAATCGGGGGCCGACCTCGCGCGGGCGGCGGAGGTGCTCACCGGACGCCCGGCCGACTTCCTCGTGAACAGTCACTACCATCATGACCACATCCGCGGCAACCAGGTCTTCGCGAACCCCCGCATCATCGCGACCACGGAGACCTGGGAGCTGATCCGTACCCGAGGGGTAGCGGACGTCACCTCGGACCGCAAGGAGGCAAAGGCCCGCTGGAAGGAGCTCCGGTCGGGAAAGACCCCGGTGGCGGAGTTGGACCGCGCGCTGCTGGATGGTTGGTTCGGAGGGATCGTGCAGTCCCTTCCTCGACTTCGGCTCACGCTGCCGAACCTCACCTTCGACTCCGAGCTTGTCGTGCGCGGGAGCCGACGCACGGTCCGGATCCTGTCCTACGGCGGAGGTCACTCTCCGAGCGACGCCTTCGTGTTCCTTCCGGACGACCGGATCGCCTTCCTCGGCGACCTCCTTTTTAGCGGGTTCCACCCGTCGATCAATGACGGCAACCCGGACAACCTCGTGGACATCCTGGATAGGATCGCCGCCCTTCGGCCCCGGACCCTCCTGCCGGGTCACGGCGCCCCGGGCGGGCCGCGGACGCTCGCCGACATGCGCGAGTACGTCACGGAAGCCCGACGCCGGGCGGAACGCCATCTTCGGGCCGGTCGTCCGCGCAAGGAGCTCGCTCAGCTCCCGTCTCCCGAGAAGTTCCGGGGGTGGAAATTCGCTGATTTCTATCCCGGAACCCTCGACTTTCTCTACGGGTGGGCTCGTCGCGGCGGACCGGGTCGTCCTCGGTGATCCCGTTCCGGGTCAATTCTCGCGCCAGCGCGCGAAGAAGAGGGCCGCGGCACCGAAGAGGAGCGTGAAGGCGAGCAATCCCACCAGGTCGAAGTACGGCGTGTCGGCGAACGGGACGCCGGTCGTGATCCCTCCGCCGAGCCCCGCCAGCCGGTCCGCGAGCTGGGCCGCGAACGTGGACGGAGCGAGGAAGGCGACCCATCGCCACTGCGCCGGGATCTCCGTGGCCGGATAGAACACGGGCGGAATGATCGACAGGATCGAGAAGACGAGCGTCCCGATCGGCCAGATCTCGCGGAGCTGGCTGAAGAGCGTCGAGATGAAGAATCCGAGCGAGGTCGCCATCAGCCACGTGAGCAGAAGAAGGCCCACGATGCCGAGCGCCGCGAACGCGCCGATCGGCTGGATGAGGAAGAGGATCGCGAGGAAGAGGGTCATCGCGGGAAGAGCGAACGCGAGCTCGCTCAGGGCCATGCCGAGGATGTAGGCGAGCGGGGAGACCGGGCTCGCGACGAACACCTGTTGGAGCTGACGCTCGAGCCGGAGGTAGGCACAATCGTTCAGCATCCCGTTCCCCGTGAACAGGGCCGTGAAGAGGACCCCGCCGACGACCCCGTAGGGGAAGAGCGCGTGCGGCGCGATCACGAAGAGGAAGAACAGGAAGCTGAACGGCGTCAGGAACACCGCCGCGATGAGGAGCGGGGAGCGCCAGAGCGGAATGATGCCGTTGAAGTAGCAGATGCGGAACGCGGCGTACGCCTGCGTACGGACCGACATCGCTCGCTACTCCTCCTCCTCGATACCGCGGCCCACGAGCTCGAGGAACGCTTCTTCGAGCGTCACCGGGCCGACCGTCACCTCGGCGCCGCGCGCGAGCGCGAACTCCGTGAGCTCCCGGACCGACGCACGGGTCGTGAGCACGGTCGTGCGCCCGCGCTCCGCGAACACTTGGCCGAACGACGCGAGCTCCTCCGGTCGAACCGCGCCCGAGAACTGGACACGGACCTCGCGTCGGACGGTCGACTTGAGCGCCTCGCCCGTGCCCCGATAGAGGACCCGACCGCCCTCGATGACCGCCAGCTCCTCGGAGAGCTGCTCCGCCTCGTCGAGATAGTGCGTGGTGAGGAGCACGGTCGAGCCGCGCCCGGTCGCCTTGCGGATGACCTCCCAGACCTGGCGGCGCGCGAACGGGTCCATGCCGAGGGTCGGTTCGTCGAGGAAGAGGAACGGCGCCTCGGTCGCGAGGACCATCGCGACCAGGGTCCGCTGCTGGAGGCCCCCCGACAGACGGAGCGCGGGAACGTCCTGGTAGCCGAGGAGGCCCATCTCGTCCAGGATCGCGTCCGTCCGGCTCTGGGTCGTCTCGGCCGAGACGCCCCGCACGCGCAGGTACTCGCGGATGTGCTCGCGGGGCGTCATGTGGTAGAACAGCTTCCCTTCCTGGGGAACGAGCGCCATCTCGCGACGGACGATCGCCGGCTCGCGCACGACGTCGTGGCCGAACAGGCGGAGCTCCCCTTCGGTCGGCAGGAGGAGGGTCGACGCGATCTTGATGAACGTCGTCTTCCCCGCGCCGTTCCGGCCGAGGAAGGCGAACAGGCGGCCCTTCTCGATGTCGAGGTCGACCCGGTCGAGCGCGCGGACCGGGCGCGGGCCTTTCCGGTAGGTCTTCGAAAGACCCCGGGCCTCGAGGATCGCCATGGTCCCCCGCCGAGCCACGAGCCCCGAAAAGGCTGGCGGCGCAGCGGTGGGCGGTCCTCAGGCCGCTCGTGCGCCCGCGAGGAGCGGCTCGAGGAGGCCGATGGGCGGACAACCGAGACCGAGGAGCGTGTCGTGGAAGGAACGTAGGTTCCCGTGGAACCGGCTCGCGAGGAGTCGGGACCGGGCGCCCAGGATCGCGAGCTTCCCGAGCGTGTAGCAGAAGTACTCGGGGTTGAACGTTCCTCGGATCGCTTCGCGTTCGGCCGGGAGCCGCTCCATGTATCCCTCCTTCTGGAAGAACTGCGTCCCCTCCTCGAGCGTCATTCTCGCGGTGTGGAGACCGATGGAGACGAGCAGCCGGCAATCGCGCAGGAGGGCGTCGTGGATCTGGGCGACCTCCGCAAGCGGGCTCTCCCGGCCGAGGCCCTTCTCGATCGCAAGCTGCTCGGTGTAGTGGGCCCATCCCTCGATGAACGAGGGAGAGAGGTAGACCTTCCGAGCGAGGCTGGCCGAGGACAATCGGAAGTGCAGGAACTGTAGGTAGTGTCCCGGGTACACTTCGTGGACCGTGACGTTCCGCAGCATCGGTCGGTTGAGCGAGCGTAGCCATTGCTCCTGCTGTTTCTCGGTCCACTTCGGGTCGACCGGGGTCACGTAGTAGATCCCCTCGGGCGAGGAGGCATCGAACGGTCCGGGAGGGTTCATGCTCGCGGTCGAGAGCGCGCGGCTCCAGACCGGCGTCTCCTCGACCCGACATCGGGCTTCCGCCGGTACGGTCGCGAGGTCCTCGGCTTCCACGAACCGTCGCGTCTCCTCCACGTACGCGGTCGCGGTGGGGATCACCTCGGCCGCCGAGGGATGACCTAGGAAGAGTCGTTCGAGAATCTCCGGCACCGTGACGTTCTCCGCCCGCGCGATCTCCGCCAGGCGATGCTGGTTCCGAGCGAGGTCGGCCACGCCCGCCTGTCGGATCTCCTCGAACGGGGTCTCGACCCCTTCGCGAACGAACAGGAGTCGTTGGAAGCGCGCCGGGCCGAGGGCAAAGTCGGGGACCGCTCCGGGAACATGGTGCTCCCGGAGCCAGGCCAGGAACTCGGTGACAGCCGCCTCGGCGGGGATGCGGGCGGTCCGGACCGAGTCCTCGAGGTGCGACCGGGCGGCGAACTCCTCGGCCTCGGCAAAGTGGGCGGCCAGACCGCCCCCGATCGCGAGCGAAAGGTCGAGGAACGGCTTCGGCAAGGGCGCGCGCAAGCGTTCCCGACCGACCGAGAGGAGTCGGGGGACCTGCTCGAGCGCGCGGACGATCGCGCCCACCCGTCGGTCGACGGGGGCGTAGTCGCGGGAAAGATACGACGTGAGCGAGACGGCTCCGAGGTAGTTCATCGGGTTCCGCTCGAGGTCGGAGACCATGCGGATGTCGAAGAGCGGGCTCTCGAGCAGTAGGCTCAGGAGGAATCCGTCGGTCTTCCGCCCGGTCGGCAGCGACTCCCGAGGAACGCTGGCAAGTCGCTGGAGCAGGGCATCCGCACCCTCGACCCAACGTTCGGTCGCCGCCGTGGATAGGTCGGGAAGTCGGCCGTCGTACTCGTGCAGTCCGAGCCCTACCGCGTAGGAGGGCGAGAGCGCGAACACATGGTCGACGACACTTCGCTCGATCGCGTTGAACTCGGTGGCCGCGGTATCGGAAGAACTCATGGTAGCGAAGGTCGGGGAACGGGTGAGGCTCAAAAGGTCACGGGCGAGAGTGCGGGTGGCGGGACTCGGCTCACTCGACCCAGGTCATGCGGCAGGTAGGGCAGGTGCGGCCCTCGAGAGGGGTTCCGCACACGAAGCATTTCGGAAGTCGGTCGGACGCGGGCGAGGCCGATACGCTCGGCTCGGCCGGACGGTCCGGGAGGGGCGGCGGTATCCGGGTCGGCTCGAGGGTCGTCGGTGTCGGGGCCGGCGCGACCACCGGCTCGGGGACACTCTCGGTCGGCGGCTCGGTGGGAGGGGGCGATTCGTCCGGGAGAGGCTCCTCGGTTCCCCCCTCGTCCTCCTTGTCCCGGCGAAAGCGTCGGAAGAGCGACATCCGCCGGAGCGAGCCGAATTCCCTTCATTACACCACCGTTCGGCGAACCGCACACGTTTTTCGGTCGGACCGGTTCCCGCGTCCATGACCCCGACTCCCTCCGAACGGCTTCGTGAGCTCGGCCTGGTCCTTCCCTCGCCGCCCAAGCCGGCCGGCACCTACACTCCCGTGGTGCGTGACGGGCCGCGGGCCTGGGTCTCGGGGCAGATCGTGACCGAGGCCGGAAACGTCCTCCATCCGGGGCTCGTGGACCGGGACGTTTCGGTGGACGTCGCTCGGGAGCTCGCCCGCCGCGCGACGCTCCAGGCGCTCAGCGCCCTCGCGGCGGAACTGGGTTCGATCGACCACGTCCAGGGATTCCTCCGCGTGGCCGTCTTCGTGGCTTCCTCGCCGGGATTCGGTCGCCAGCACGAAGTGGCGAACGGCGCCACGGACCTTCTCGTCCAAATCTTCGGAGACGCGGGGCGACCGGCGCGAGCCGCAGTGGGCGTCGCCGGCCTACCGCTCAACGCTCCCGTCGAGGTCGAGTTCTTGGCCAGGACGGTCTAGACCGCTCGTGAAGCCCGCTACCTGGGACGGGGTCTATCGCGACGGCCGTGACCTCTACACCCGCAATCGGAACCCGGGAACGAAGGTCTACGGGGAACCGCTTTCGACGGTCGAGGGTGTCGAGTACCGCGAGTGGGACCCGTTCCGCTCGAAGGCGGCGGCCCTGCTCCTCAAGGGAGCGCCGGCGGACGTCCTCGGTCGACCTCGCACCGTGCTCTACCTCGGGGCCGCGCACGGCACGACCGCGAGCCACCTCTCGGACCTCTGGCCCGACGCGACGATCTTCGCGATCGAGAAGAGCCCGACGTCGTTCGCCCCGCTCCTCGCGCTCGCCCGGACGCGACCCGGCCTCGTCCCGATCCTCGCTGATGCCCAGCTGCCCGAGCGTTACCAAGCGGACGTCGGGGCGGTCGACTTCCTCTACCAGGACGTTGCGCAGCGGAACCAGGCCGGCATCTTCGTCGAGAACGCTCGGGCGTGCCTCGCGCCGCGAGGGAACGGGGTCCTGATGCTCAAGGTTCGGTCGGTGACGCAACAACGTTCGACGGCGGCCGTCGTCCGGGAGGCCCGCGGCGCGATCGTCGCGGCCCACCTCGCGGTTACCTACGAGACGGCTCTCGCTCCCTTCTCGCGCGAGCACGTCGCGCTCGCGGTCTCGGCGTAGCGGTCCACGTTCCATCCACCGCCGGGAACTGGCGCGAAAAGTATCCCCCTCCCCTCCTCGACCGCGGAGGGTTGTGTGACGGGATCGGGCGGCTCGCGAGCGGCACCCTTGCTTCCGCTCGCGGTGGATTCGATACTCCTGGCCGGGATGCTTTTCGCGACCGTCGCTCATTCGGGGGCTCCGGTCACCTCGACCTCGCTCGCGAACGCCGTCACGCATTCGTCGGTCGTCGCTTCGGGAGTGGACCTCGCCGTCGACCCACCCTCCTACTGGATGCGGAGCGGAACGAACGTCACGCTCGAGGCCGTCTGGACCTCGGGCTCTCCGTTGTGTCGCGTCACTCCACTCTGGTATGGCTGGTCGGTGGATTCTGGCAACGCCACGGGATTCCTGAACAACACGTCCGGCCCGTCCACGACGTTCATCGCGGATTCGTTCGACTCGGGAACGGTCCGAGCGGTGGCCCGGGCGGTGGCCGAGGTCGACTGCGGCGCGAACCAGACCGTGATCGACCGCACGAACGAGGCGAACCTCTCGGTCGTCGCACCGATATCGCTCTCCGGCATCGCGTTCGGTCCGAGCCCGCTCTTCCCCGGCGATTCGGGAAACCTCGACGGGACGATCGTTGGTGGCGACCCCCCCTACCGGTTGGACGTTTCCTGGGGCGATGGAACTCGCTCGCAGCTGCAACTTCCGGGCCCGGGCCCATTCTCGGCGAGCCACCAGTACCCGGCCGGCGAGTTCGTTCCTTCGGTTTCCGCAGGGGATGCGGACAGCGACCTTGTCAACGCATCCGTGGAAGAGACCGTTTCGGTCGGGAACGGTCTCGAGGTGGGAATTCTGCCGGCCCGCATCGGGGCCGAGGTCGGAGTCCCACTTCAGTTCACGGGCGTGGCCGAGGGTCCTTCGCAAGACCTGACCCCGCTGGTCGATTGTTCGAATGCCACCTTAGGCTCGGCCGAAACGACCGCGAACGCGACGGTGTTCTCCTGCACGTTCACGTCACCGGGAACGGCGGAGGTCCTCTTCGGGGAGTTTTCCCATCGCCCCGGAGGACCATCGGCGAGCGTCGTTCTCTATGAGCCGGTGGTCGACCCACCCACCGTGTCGATCGAACCCGTGGATTCGACCGCGGAGGCGGGTGGCGCGGACCCGATGCGGGTCGGTGTGTCGGGAGGCGTCATGCCGATCTCACTCTCCTGGAACCTTTCCGGGAATCTCTCGAGCGGCCAGACGACCCTCTGGTCCGACGGGGACGGCGTCATCTCGCTCTCACTCCCGACGGCGGGCGATTACGCAGTCGGGGTTCAGGCGAGCGATGCTCTCGGAGGCACCGACGCGAACGGAACGGGGGACTTACGAGTGGACGCGCCACTGAAGGCCAACGCCACCGGCGCGAGTATGCTCCTCACGGACGGCGCGTACGCCGAGGTCGGCGTCGACGCGCTTTCCGGGTGCCCGCCGTTCTCCTGGTGGGTAGTTCCCGACCTTCCTCCGTCCACCGGATCGGCCGGGGCCGGCGTCCTCGCGACCGTCGGTCAGTTCACCTGGAACGGGTCGTACGCCATCGAGGGCAATCTCACGTTCACGGCCGGGGTGACCGACGAATGCGGGGCCGCCTGGCAGACGGAATTCGAGATTTCGCTCGTCCCCAGACTGTCCGCCCTCGCAAGTGTGAAACCGGCGCCTTCTTCGTCCAACGAGACACTCGCAGTGAACCTGTCGATCCAGGGTGGCTTGCCACCCTATCGAGTTTCCGCGAATGCGAGCGACGGGGAATCCTGGAATCGGACCCTCCTTTCGGATGGCGCCTACGAATGGTTGCTCGCAACGGACGGGAACGGGTCCTTGCTGGTGGTCATTTCGGTAGCGGATTCTCTGGGCGACGTCGTAGCCACCAATCTCTCGGTGATTCTCGTTTCTCCGGTGCATCCAACCACACCCTCTCCTCCCGCAGAGCCTCCCCCGCCGTCGACCACCCCGGGCTCTCCGACTAACTCGTCGGACCCTTCACTGACCGACTCGAGCTGCATTCCGATCGCCGTGTTCTTGTTCGCAGTCGCTGCGGTAAGCGTGGTAGTGATCGGGTGGCGTCGGAGAACCCGAAACGGCTCTCGGGATGGGCCCGGGCCCGACCCGGTGGCGACACTTCGACGAATTATCGAACCGGCCGAGGGCGCGGAGCGATTCACCGTCGAACTCCTTGCGGAGGAAGCGGGGATTCCAATCACGGAAGTGCGCTCGACCATTGATCGATTGATCTCCGAAAGGAGGATTCGCTCCGAAAGCGGCGCTGACGGAGAGGAGGTGCTCTCGTGGTCGTCCGAAGCTGGTTCATAGTGGGCGGTCCTGGAATCCCGTCCGGTGGACACCGTGCTGTCGCCTTGCTCCTGGTCGCCCTGTCGGCCATCCCGATGCCGGGGATTCATGCCACGCTCCATCCGGCCGAGGTCACTCAGACTTTCTCCGCGACCCCTTCCACGCCCGTTAGCAATTTTACGGCGTCGATCGATCGATTGGTCGACTTGGTGGCTTTTGCCGGTAGCGGAATCCTATCGCTCGTCTGGGCCCGGGTCGCGTTAAGCTGGTTTTCGAACGATATCACGAAGAAGATCCAGGCTAAGGACCGCGCCCGGGACGCTCTCGTCGGTACGTTGCTGTTCATGGCAGCGGTCACCGGCCTCCTCTACGGGCTCGCCCATTGGGTTCTGACGGGCAGTTAGAGGGACCCATGCCGATTCCCTCCCTTGATCTGGGTGACCTCGTCCGGGCGATCCTGTTCGCGATCTTTGGGGATCTCACCGCGGTCATCACGGCCATCATTGGACCAACGTACGACAATATTCTCGTCCCCGAGCTCCAGACCGGTGCGCTCTTTCCTTCTCTCTTCGGCCCGGGAACTGGAGGGGTGACCTATCTTTCCACGGCCGCGCGGTTCTCGGATTTCATCCTCTCGAATGTCGTGGATCCGGCAGTCGCCCTCGTCGCTCTCGGAGTCGCGATTCTCTACCTGTCTCGATCGGTCGTTACCCGGTGGGCGGACGGATTGGACGCACTCCTCCCTCGTCTGGTCCTCGGGGTTGTCGGGGCGAACTTCACCGTCCCGATCGCGGGTGCCATCCTGGGGGTAGCCGGAGGCCTTTACCCGGTGGTATCCGGCTGGGACGGAGGAACCTGGCAGCACTGGGTGAATCTCGCTGGCTGGGGACAGGTCGCGTTTTCGTGGGACAATGGGGCGCTCGCGTTCGTGCTATCGTTGGTCGAGTTCGCCGCCGTGTTCGCCCTCTTGCTTGCGGTGGGTATCCGGGACGCAGTTCTGGCGGTGTTGCTCGTCCTCCTGCCGATCTTCACCCTGTTGTGGCCGCTCCGCCCACTCTCCCCGCTGGCTCGGAGAGGATGGCTCCTCTTCGCCGAACTAGCGTTCCTGCCGTGCGTGCTCGTCATCCCTCTCGAACTCGCCGTCGCGAGCCCCAGTCCCGTCATGCTGGTCTCCTACCTCGCCGTCGCGGTGGCCTCGCCGTTCTTCCTCTCGTTGGCCGGCACCAACCTGGTCTCCTTCGGTTTCGGCGGCGCGTCGAACGTCGTCCATTCTAACGTCCAACGCGGGCTCGCGGTCGCCCCCTCCGCTGCCACGTCCTCGTTGGGACCTGTGGCGAACGGGGCTCGGTCGAGCGGTGCTGCCGGCCGCGCGCTCGCGGGAACGGCACGGGTCGCCGGATCAGCGGCGGCGCCGGCGGCCGCCCCGCTCGCCGTCGGTGAGTTGCTTGGCCAGGGAGCCTGGCATCTCATCGGGCACCTCCGTCCCTCGTCAGAGAAGAACGGTCCCGGGGGTCAACCGCCCCTACGCAACGGAGGGTCGAAATGACATGGCCGAACCCGAGGCCGGATCTCCTGTCATCGTGCTACCCGAACGGCTGGGCCGTCGAATGCGACTCGGACCGTTTCCGTCGTCCCGCGACGCCCTCAAGTTTGTCATCTACGCCGCCACCGGGGCCCTCTTGGCGTCGTTCACGAGCCCATGGTTGTGGCTACCGTTCGTACTGGTCGGATTCGCGGTCTCGGTCTGGCGCCCGGAGGGACGAGCGGTCGACGAGCGTCTCCTCGTCTTCGCAGTCTGGAGACTCCGGTCCTGGGGTCTAGGGAAGGCCGTGAAGAGCGCGAACTCCCGCCCGCTCGTTCGACAGGGACTCCTGCAGCTCGCGTCCCACCGATACGTGGCGGTCGTTCGTACCGGGGGTTCGCCGATGGCCTACCTGCCGCCGGACGAGTTGGCCCGACGCTTCGAACTCTATCGCGAATTGATTCGGTCCACGGAGGGAGGGTTCTCGTTGCTATCGACCGTGGTGCCGATCCGCTCCCAAACGGTTAGGCCCTCGACGACTCCGGGAGAGGGGCCCGAGGCGTCCGCCCGTGCAGGGTATTCCGAGCTGGTCCTCTTACTCTGCCGACGTCGGCTCCTGCGCCGGGTCTACTTCGTCCTCGGAGCTGTCGGAGCCAGCACGGACTCCGTCGCCTTACTCGAAGGACGGGTCGCGAGCTTGGTCGAGCGGCTGAGTTCTCTCGGCCTCCGACCGACACGACTTCGGGATCGTGCCCTGGCCGAAGCGGCCCACCGCTTTGGATGGGCGGCAGAGGTGACCCGCCAGTGAAAGACGATGTCAGGGTTACGCCCATCTTCGAGTTCGAGGCGTTCGGTGCGGCCGTCGGGTCGGCGGTTGTCTGCGGGGCACTTTCCTTGATCGTCCCGCTCCTCATTGCCCCTACGGCTACCCTTGTTTGCCTCGCACTCGCGGGATGGGTTTCGACCAGCCGACGGCGAGGGCCACTCACCCTTAGCGGCCTCGGCAATTCCTCCCTCGCTGCACTCTGCGTTCTCGGCGGGTCCGCCGCAGGATTCCTGACGGCTCCGTCGTTCCTGGCACCGTTCCGGGGCCTCCTCCTTGCAGGAGGATTGGTCCCCCTCTTCCTGGCCGAACGAACTCGCTCGATTCACCCCCTGCCGGTGTTCACCCGTTCATGACGGCACCGACAAGCCCCCCGGCTCCGGTCGAGGCTCCTACGTGGTGGCGAGTCGGACGAAGCTACCGCGCTCCGCTCTTCATCCGACAGTTTCCGCCGGAAGTCCCCTTCGGGTTCCTCGGTCGGATCTTGCCGACGAGCGAGACCCTGGAGCTGTCGGTCGAGGCTCACCGGATCCCTTCTTCGAACGCCCTCGAAATGCTGCACGGGGCGCGAGCCGTCGCGGAGGCGGAGCTCGCCAGCGGCGGGAACGGGGGACAGACCGCTGAGCTCGAGGTCGAGCGTGCAAGCGCGGAGGACTTAGGTCATGCCATCGCCCGGCGAACTCAGGAGCTATGGAAGGTGGGTATCCGCTTCGTTGCCTTGGGTCCCACTCGACCCCACGTCGAGGCGAAGAGGACGCGGCTTTCCGAGCGACTCTCGGCCATCGGATTCCGGTTGCGGATACCTCGGTACGAGGTTCGAGAAGCGCTTCTCCCGGCGGATCTCTCTGCGTCCGAACCCCGCCCCGACGGGTACTGGCATACGTTGCCCACCGACGGACTCGCCGCCCTCTTCCCGTTCGGGGACGAGACGCTCTTGGAATCCGGAGGCGTTCTGCTCGGACTCGCGCTTTCCGACGCGAGCCCGGTGTTCGTCGATCGGTGGTCGCACGCGAGCCACTCCTGGGGGATCTTCGGGACCACGGGTGCCGGCAAATCGTTCGCCGCGGCGTTGACCCTCCTACGGACTCGCTGGCAACGACCCGAAGTGTCGATCGCCATCCTGGACCCGCTCGGGGAGTATTCCGCCCTAGTCGAGGCCCTGGGAGGCTCTGTCATCCGAGTCGCGGACGGGGCCGGCGGCCGGCTCAACCCGCTCGATCCCGTGACCACCCGTGGGGATCGACGGGAGAAAGCGGCACGGGTCGGAACGATGCTACGCGCCCTCTTTCCGAGCCTTCGCGACGAGGAGGCGGCCGAACTGGATGCGGCCGTGACACAGCTCTACGACCGGGGTCCCGAGGTGCCGACCTTTCGTGACCTACGAGAAAGGGTGGTCCAACGGACCGGGGCGTCGACTCGACTATCCACCTTGCTCGAGGTGTTCCAATCGGGCTCCCTCAGGGCTCTCGACGGATTGACGACCGCCCGACCCACCGAGAGGGTCGTATCGGTCGATTTCGAAGGGGTCCCCGATGACCAGTTGCCGTTCCACCTCACCTACGTCCTCGATTGGGCCTACGGACGACTCGCCGACCGCCAGGGCGGAAAGCTGCTCTTGATCGACGAGGCACACCTTCTCGCGCGCCACGCAGCCACCGAAGAGTTCCTCGACCGTGTCGTGCGCCACGTTCGACACTTCGAGGCAGGTCTGCTGATCCTATCTCAGAGCCCGGAGGACTTCCTGGTTCGCCCGGCCGGTCGGTCCCTTCTGAGGAATCTATACGCTACCGGGTTCCTGCGTCTGCCCGAAGTATCCTCGGAGGCTCGTGCGTTCTTTGCCCTCACGGGCGCGGAAGCCGAATGGCTCCCTCGGGCCCGTCTTCCGCGGGAGACCGGCTACTCCGAATCGCTCTGGCGCTTCGGGGAACTTCATCTTCCGCTTGCCATCGTCGCGTCGACCCCCGAGTACGAATTCCTCGGAGCGACATTGGGCCGTCACCGAGCGGCCGCAGACGAATTGAGTGCCGCTCCAAAGCGAGGTTTATAGGGGCCTGAGAGCCGGACGAGGGACGTGGGCGCGGAGGCGACAGCTGATGGTCCGCCCCGCCGCCGAACGAGCTGGAGCCTGAAGACGATCGTCGAGGACGTCGCCGGTCGACCGATCGGCGAGCTTCAGGACCCCGCACGACCGGTTCATCCGTATCTCAAGGGCAGGGACATTGGAATTCGGGGCGAATCGCCCGCTCCCCCACGGCCGTTGGTTGAGGCGTACGACCCGGTCGATCATCTGTATCCTCCCCTAATCGGCTCGGCCGCCCGCGCATTCCACGGACCGGATCACGAGAACCACGCCGAAACCCTCGACCGGCACCGTCCACTCCCCGGCCACATTCCGGGGCCATCCCACCGACCGGAGCGGCTCTACCTGCATTACTTGCTGCTGCACATGGACCGGTTGAGCGGGTCGGCGCTACGCTATCTCAAGCTCGCCGTCGACGAGGAACTCGCCCACCGCGCCGAGCCCCCGCCCTTGCCCTCCGAGAGCTCACATTCCAAGCCACCCTCCTGAACCCCTGCGCCCCATCGGGATGTCCCCCTTCGACGGCTGAACGGACTGCTCGGAAGAGCCCCACTTTTCGGTTTGGCCCGTCGTCGAAAACTTACGCCGGCGTAAGTTTAATAGGCGTCCCGCCTGTGAATCTGAACAGAACACCACCATGCAGCATGTCACGATCCCCCGAATTCACTGCTACCGTTGCGTCTACACGTGGACGCCGGTCAAGACGCCGGTCCGCATGTGCCCCCGTTGCAAGTCGACGTTGTGGGACGTTCCCAAGATCCGACCCGTGAAGTTCGGGGACGGTCTCGGAATCGAGGAGATTCTCACGCCCCACCTCGACGAGATCCGGCGGCTCGCGAGGAAGCACGGCGCGGAGCGAATCATGGTGTTCGGGTCGGTGCGCCGGCGAGAAGCTACCGAGAAGAGCGATGTCGACCTGATGGTCCGATGGAAGCGGCCGGTATCTTTGCTCGACCGTGCCGGGCTCCGGACCGATCTCGAGAAGGCCCTAGGCCGTTCCGTGGACCTCGTTAACGAGGGAGGGCTTCACTGGGCAATCCAACCGCAAATCGAGGCGGAGGCGGTGTTACTCTGAAAGACAGTGAGCATCGGGATCGCTTTCTCGTGGATGAGATGCTCCGCCATCTGGAGGTCCTTGCCTCCGTCGTCCGCAATGGGAAGGCCGCCCTGAGCTCGGACGCCCTGAATCGGTATGCCGGGGAACACGCTACGGAGTTGCTCGCCGAGGCCGCAGAGAAGACCAGTCACGCATTCAAGACCGCCAATCCAGGGATGCCCTGGGACCGACTTCACCCGCTCCGTCACGACGTCGCGCACCCGTACGACCTCGGCGCGGAACCGGTTAACATCAACCAACTTTGGGTGTTCGCGACGAAGGACGCCCCGCGGATTTCCCGACGTCTTAGGGACGCCAGGTTCCCATAGCACGGTAGCCTGTCCCGCGAGGGCCGAATCCCAGCGCTAGCCGATTCTACGACAGCGCCGGGCCCGAGCGCTCGACTCGAGGGCACGGTAGGCCCCGGCGTCCCATTCGACACCGATCGCGTTCCGGCCCGAACGGGTCGCCGCCCAGAGGGTGGTACCGGTTCCGGCAAACGGATCGAGGACCGTGTCTCCCAGAACCGAGAACATCCGGATTAGGCGTTCGGCCAGCTCGGGCGGAAAGGCGCCGCTCCGTCCGCCGGGGGAGTCCTGCCGTGCCCCCCGGATGTCGGTCCAGACCTGGCTGAACCAGCGGTCCCGCTCCGTGCGGGAGAACCGGCTTTCGAGGCGGGTCTTGTCATGGGTCGGGAACCGTCGGAGTTTCCCCTTCCGGAAGAGTAGGATGAACTCGCAATCGAGCGTGACGTAGGCGTTGGGCGGAAGGAACCCCGACCCGAGGAACGCGTTGGGGCGGTTGGTCGGTTTCTTCCAGAGAATGTAAGGAAGGGGGATGAGTCCGAGGCGCGCAACGGATACGAGCGTCTCCGACGGGTTGGGCCAGAGTCGAAACTCCCCGCCCGCCGAGCGGAGAGCGTCGCCAATATTGATTGCCAGGATTCCGCCGTCCACGAGGACACGCTGGCACTCGGTCCAGGCGTCGGTAAGGATCCGCAACATCCCGTCGTAGTCGGTCGCTCCCAGGGATCGAAAGAGCCCGTCCCACTGCGGGATCATCGGGTACGGAGGCGAAGTCACCACCAGATGGACCGATTCGCTCGCGATCCCGTCCAGCCGGCGCGCGTCGCCGTGGAGCAGCCGAACGGACCCCCGGGTCGGGTGCCGCACGGCGGACCGATGCCCTGGCACGATTAATACGGCCCGCCCTCTCGTCGGGTCATGCGGCTCGACCGACCGGTCCTCCAGGTCGCGCTCGACTTCGAGAACCTCTCCCGTGCCCTCCTCGCGGCGCGCGAGGCGGTCGAAGGGGGAGCGGACTGGGTCGAGGCGGGAACCCCCCTCATCAAGAGCGAGGGCCTGGACGCCGTCCGCGAGCTCAAGAAGAACTTCCCTACCCACCGGATCGTGGCCGACCTCAAGGTGATGGACACCGGCGCGTTCGAGGTCGAGATCGCCGCGAAGGCGGGAGCCGATATCGTCACGGTCCTGGGGGCCGCGGATGACGACACGATCGCCGAAGCGGTCCGGGGCGGGGAACTGTACGGCGCCGAGATCATGGTCGACCTCCTCGGGGTTGCCGACCCGGTAGCACGTACGAAGCGGGCCGCCGAGTTGGGCGCGGCCGCGGTCTGCTGGCACGTCGGGATCGACATGCAGATGGCCGGCAAGACGCCTTTCGCTGTACTTGGCGAGCTCGCGAAGTCCTCGCCGATCCCGGTCGCGGTGGCCGGGGGCCTCACGAGCGAGACGGTCGCAGAGGCCGTCCGCTCGGGCGCTCGAATCCTCATCGTGGGAGGAGCGATCACGAAGAGCCCGAAGATGGTGGAAGCGACCCAGCGCATCTGCGAGGCCATCCGGACCCAAAAGGAGGTCGCCTCCGAGCATTTCCGACGGTACAGCGGCGAGGACCTCCGTGTCGCTTTCCTGAAGGTCTCGAGTCCGAACGTTACGGATGCGATGATGCGGCAGGGAGCGATGCACGGTCTTCTTCCCCACCTCAAGAACCCGACCGTACGAATGGTCGGTCCGGCCGTGACCGTGGTCACCCGCGACGGGGACTGGGCGAAGCCCGTCGAGGCGATCGACCGAGCCGGTCCCGGCGATGTCATCGTGGTCGATGCGGGGGGCGCGACGACCGCCGTCTGGGGCGAGCTCGCGAGCTGGTCGGCGCACGGTCGTCAGATCGCTGGCGTCGTTGTCGACGGAGCAGTACGCGACCTCGATACGATCCTCGACATGGGCTTCCCGGCGTTCAGCCGGTCGGTGAGCCCGAACGCCGGCGAACCGAAGGGTCACGGGGAGATCGGCGTGGAAGTGACGGTCGGGGGCCAGCGGGTCCGTCCGGGGGACTGGATCGTGGGAGATGTGAGCGGTGTGGTGGTGGTTCCCCGTGAGCGGGCACAGGAGATCGCGAACCGCGCTCTCGACGTACTCGAGCACGAGAATCGGGTTCGCGAGGAGATCCAGCGAGGCTCGACTCTCAGCGCCGTTCAGAAGCTCGAACGTTGGGAACGGGTCGGGTAGCTATCGGTTGTTGGCCCCGAGAGGGACCCCCCCTAGGGTGCGTTCAACGCCTTCAGGACCTGGGACTGGGCCCAGAGAGAGTTCTCCCGTGAACGAGTTCTCGCCTGCTGGTGCCGGTGGGGTCCCTCCCATTTCAGGGTCCAGGAGAACGGATACTCGACTTCCCAGAGCACGAGGCCCTCGGCCTCCGCCATGGGCAACGCCAGGCGGGTTTGGCCCTTCAGTGCCGCCTCGAGCTTTGCGAGGGTCACACGTCCGTCATCATATTCTCGGAGCGCCGCGACGATCTTGCGGACCATCCCCCACACGAACGAGGGGGCGCGAATCTCCACTACGAGACCGGCGTCCGCCGCGATGACGGTGACCGATTCCACCGACCTTACGGCGGGCGTTCCTGCCGGAAGACCGCGCCCGAAGGACCGGACGTCGATCGGCCCCGAGAAGAGTCGAGCCGCCCGCTCCCACCGTTTGGGATCGTGCGCTCCCAGGGGTTCGAAGTAGCGATAGGTCCGTCGCAAGGCCCGTCGCACTCGAAACTCCTCCGCGACCGGGGTCGCGGCCGAGAAGGTCAGTTCTGTGGAGATGCCGTTGAGGGAGCGCAGTAGGACATCGCTCGCCAACTCCGTCGACAGCACCAGAGCGTTCGCTCGCGCGCTCACCCCTCGGTCGGTCCGGCTGGCTACCGCGAGACCCGCTGCTTCGGCGGTCGGAACCACCCCGACTCGGACCAAGCCGCGAAGAAGCTCGCCTTCGACGGTCCGGAGCCCGGGTTGGCGGGCCCAACCGGCGAACGGACGGCCGTCGTAGCCGAATCGAACGAGCCAGCGCATCTGCGATCTTCCCTCGACCCAACCGATGGTCGAAGCCGCCGGAGCGAAGAAAGTTGCTTGACAACCGCTGTCAGATAGACCACTATTGTCACCTATATATTCTACGGCAGATTAGTATAAGTCACTAGTAAAGTTAGTTCGGTTGATGTCGACCGGGACGGGGGTTGCGCCGCCGAACGGGCTCTCCCTCGACGGACGACGATACCCGAACGAGTCCGTAAACACAGGAACGGCAGGAGAACAATGAGTAGCAACCAGGCAGGAATGATTTCGCCAGCACCGAGCCAATCGGACACGACGATTCAGCGCAAGAAAGGTGGTCGCGGTACCATGATCGCGGTAGTCGCAGTCGTGGTCGTGGTCATCCTCATCTTGGTCGTGGGGTACTCCGCGGGGTGGTTCAACAGCCCCACTAAGTCGACCTCCACAACCTGCTCCTCGGGAGCGACGCTGAACGGAGCCGGGTCGACGTTGGTCGCGCCGTTGATGGTCGCCTGGTCTCTCGCCTACACCGCGAGCACCGTGAACTACGCGAGCGTCGGTAGCGGCGCCGGTATCACGGACATCACGTCGAAGACCGTCGACTACGGTGCCTCGGATGCTCCGTTGAACCCCGCGCAGCGGACGGCAATTCCCTCCCCCGGAGTGGTCACGATCCCGGAATCGGTCGGTGGCGTCGTCCCCATCTATAATCTGCCCACCGGGGGAGCCGCGTTGAAGTTCACGGGCGAGATCCTCGCCGCGATCTACCTCGGAGACATCACCAACTGGAACAATACCGCGCTCCAGACGGTAAATCCGGGAGTTACACTCCCGAACGCCGCGATCGTGGTCGTCCACCGGTCGGACGGGAGCGGCACGACCTTCGTCTGGTCGAGCTTCCTCTCGAAGTCCAACAGCACCTGGAGCACCACCCTCGGCCACGCCACGACCATCAACTGGCCGGTCGGTGTCGGGTCCAAGGGGAACTCGGGCGTGACGACGACCGTGAAGAGCACCACGGATTCCATCGGGTACGTCGATATCAACTACGCACTGACGAACAGTGTCGCATACGGGTCGGTCCAGAATCCGACGGGCAACTACATCGTGGCCAACGAAACGAACATCGCGTCGGCGGTCAAAGACTCGAACCCGGTGTTCCCCGCGGCCACGGGCGACTGGTACAACTTCTCGGTGCTGAACGCCCCGGGCGCGCTTGACTACCCAATCGCGACATTCACCTATGTGTTCGTGTATACGGACCTCGGTGTGGCCTACGGCTCCGCGATGTCGAAGAACACGGCCCAGAACCTGGTGGACTTCCTGGCCTGGATGGTCAGCCCCGTGGGACAGTCGTACGCTCCTGGGCTCTACTACATCCAGCTCTCGGCCGCGGCGTCGGCGTCTGACCTGGCCACCATCAACTCGATTACGTACAACGGGGCCCAGCTCACGGTCTGCGTGCCGAGTTAACGGAGAGCAGTTCACAACCCGTGCCCGGGATATCGGGAAATGACTGAGCCAACCCCTTCCACCCCATCCCCGTCGCGCATGCCCCCGCGGGTCTCGAAGTTGGGGGATCGCATCTTTCTGGTCCTGACCATCATCGCGACCGCCGCGATCGTCGTGTTGATGGTCGCACTGTTTATTGTCCTGATCTACGGTTCGAGGGCGGCTATCCAGACGATCGGCTGGTCGTTTCTCTACACCAAGGTCTGGAACCCGGAAGGGAACGTATACGGAATCCTACCGTTCCTCTTCGGGACCCTTGTCACGAGCGCCATCGCCCTCGTGATCGCCATCCCGCTCGGGTTGGGAGCGGCCATCTTCCTGACGCAACAGGCGCCTGCGTGGCTAAGGGCGCCGGTCGGGCAGCTAATCGAACTGCTGGCTGCGATTCCGTCGATCATCTACGGGTTCTGGGGGCTCATCGTCCTCGTGCCAATTATGCAAACAGTGATCAATCCCTGGCTTGCCAATTACCTCGGCTGGACGGGCTTGTTCCCGAAGGGGGCCATCGGACTCAATCTGTTGACGGCGAGTCTGGTTCTTTCCGTCATGGCGATCCCGACGATCACGGCGATTAGCCGGGACTCGATCGCCGCCGTTCCTCGAAGCCAGAAGGAGGCAGCGCTCGCCATCGGTGGGACCGAATGGGAGGTCACGAGGCATGCCGTACTTCCCTACGCGCGCAGCGGCATCATCGCGGGCATCGTTCTCGGGCTGGGTCGCGCGCTCGGAGAGACGATGGCGGTCACGCTGACGATCGGAAACAGCAACACATTCCCGACCTCTCTCCTCTCCCAGGGGCAGACGATCTCAAGCCTCATCGCGAACGATTTTTTTGAACAGGGGAGCCAGCTCGAGATCCCGGCACTCCTCGAGGCTGCCCTGATCCTCCTTGTAATCACCCTCTCCATCAACCTCGGCGCCCGAGTCATCCTCCTCCGTTTCCAGGCCGGCCGAGGAGTGGGGGCCGAATGAAGTTCGACCGCGCCGCCCGCCGGAAGTTGTTCAGCCACAGCATGACCGTGCTGACCGGTATTGCGATCGTGGCAATCATGGTGCCCCTCGTCGCGCTGATCTACGAGACGCTGTCGCTCGGAGGCGCCGACGTCAACGTGGCACTCTTCACCCAGGGGCTACCGTACCCGTGCAACCCCATGCCCGGGGTCACCTGCCATCAGGGAGGGCTCGCCGTCCCGATCCAGGGGTCTCTGCTCCTCATCGGACTCGCATCGCTGATTGCGGTGCCGATCGGAATCGGCGCAGCGATATTCTCGGTCGAATATGCGGGGGAGCG
The DNA here is from genome assembly GCA_050013595.1 of Thermoplasmata archaeon. Taxonomy (GTDB): domain Archaea; phylum Thermoplasmatota; class Thermoplasmata; order Lutacidiplasmatales; family UBA184; genus Lutacidiplasma. The sequence continues at coordinate 27,432 of JBEKEY010000001.1, forward strand.
CGCGTCCGCCCGCATCGTCGGGTTGGTCTCCGATGTGCTCTCGGGTGTACCGTCCATCGTCGCGGGGGCATTCATCTACGCCCTCGTCATCATCTACGACCCGACCATTGTGTTCAGCACCATATCGGGGTCGCTCGCGCTCGCCGTGCTGATGGTGCCCATCGTGGCACGCACGTGCGAGGAGGCTCTACGGACGGTGCCCAATTCTGTCCGGGAAGCTGCTCTCGCACTCGGGATTTCCCGGTGGAAGACCACCTTGCGGATAGTGCTCGTATCGGCGTTGCCGGGGATCGTCACGGGGGTCTTGCTGGCCATCGCGCGTGCGGCGGGAGAGGCGGCTCCTCTCTTGGTCGTGCTTGGAAATGCCTGCGAACACCCGTTGCAGGGCATCACTCAAGAGGGCTGCGCTTTGCCCTTGTTCATCTTCGTGGGAGCCACGAGCCCGGAGGCGAACTACATCGCCCTCGCCTGGGCGGCGGCCCTCCTCCTCCTCGCGCTTATACTCGCGCTCAGCGTTATCTCACGGCTCACCTTGAACCGCATGGCGCGGCGCATGCGAGGTGGGTGACGATGGCGCTCTCGTTCGACTCCCCGAAGATGGAATCCCAGAACCTTAGCGCGTTTTACGGGGGGACGCGGGCCATCCAGGACATCAACCTTCAGTTCCGCGATCGGAAGGTAACGGCGATCATCGGCCCGTCAGGGTGCGGGAAGTCGACCCTGATCCGATGCCTGAATCGGCTGCACGAGACGACCGGTAAGGCCCGAGTCGAAGGGAAGGTGCTCCTGGACGGGGAGGACCTCTACCAGCTGGACGCGACGATGGTCCGCCGGCGCGTGGGAATGGTGTTCCAGAAACCGAATCCTTTCGCGACTATGTCGATCTACAACAACGTCTCTGCGCCGCTGCGATTCAACGGACGCCCGTCCCGCGAAGAGATGGACCAGACCGTGATTCGTTCTCTCAAGCACGCCGCTCTTTGGGACGAGGTAAAGGACCGGGTCGACTCTGCGGCGACCTCCCTCTCGGGGGGTCAGCAGCAGCGCCTCTGCATCGCCCGTGCCCTCGCGGCGGACCCCGAAGTGCTCCTCATGGACGAGCCCTGCTCCGCGCTCGACCCCATCGCGACCGCAAAAATCGAGGACCTCATCGGTCAGCTCAAGAACGACTACACGGTGATTATCGTGACGCACAACATGCAACAGGCGGCCCGGGTCTCCGACTACACCGCGTTCCTCTACCTCGGCAAGCTCGTGGAGTTCGGCCCGACCGAGGACATCTTCGAGCGGCCAAAGGAGCACCTGACCGAGTCGTACATCACGGGGAGGTTCGGATGACCGAAGATCCACTCGCAGCCACGGGACGACCGCGCGGATACGACCTCGAAATTCGCCAACTCAAAGCCCGGGCCGTGACGATGGGCCAATGGGCGTTCGACATGTTCAAGGATGGTTGGCGGGCGTTCAACGCGTGCAACCTGACGGCGGCCCAGGCCGTTCTCGAACGGGGCGACGAGCTCGACCGGCTGGACGAGGACATGGAACACGCGTCCATCGCTTTCCTGGTGCTTCGCCAACCGACCGCAGGAGATCTCCGGACCGCGGCCGGTTTGCTGAAGATCACCACCCACCTCGACCGGATCGGCCGACTCGGCTTCGACATGGCCCGGATCACGTCCGCCGACCCGCCGAAGGAGCCGACCGAGCTCCGAGCGATCCTCGACCGCATGGACACGGTGGTGGAGTCGATGGTGGCGCAATCGCTCGAGGCCCTCGGAAACGACCGGGCCGACCTCGCCCGCGACCTGTTCCGGCGGGACGACGAAGTGGACCACCTGCACCGCGACGCGAACCGCATCATCCTTCGGGAGCTGAAGGGCAAGTCGGGCAACACCTCCCGCCTCGCGGCCGACCTCCTCGTCGCGCGCCACTTCGAGCGGATCGCTGACAACGCCTGCAAAGTCGGCGAGAAGACGGTCTACGCGCTCACCGGTCAGCGACGGTCGGAGTACCTGCCGCGGCACCACGTAAAGCCGTACGTTCTCGAACCACCGTTCCCAACACTGCCCGCTACCGACGATTTACCTCCCAGCTGAGTTCACCCCTGCTCGGTCTCAGGATCCGCCGGACCAAGGCTCCTTCCGTCGGCGATGCCCGGGCCGGTAAGCTCCCTGGAAAGGAACACTTCAAAGGGGAACACGGTTCAGGGAGCTTGGCGGGATTGCTCCCGTAGTCTAGTCCGGTCAAGGATTCGGGGCCTTCGACCCCGTAACGCGGGTTCGAATCCCGCCGGGAGCATCCCGATCTCACCGACGATCGCCCGTCGTGCCCCACGGACAGGGGCGCCTCGAACGAGTTTGATTCTCGGTCGGTAGGAACGCGAGGACTCCCTACACCGATTCTTCGATCTCTCCGGCCTGTGGCGTCCCCGCGAGGTGTTCCGCCACCGAACCGAGGATCTCGAGGTGCCGATCCACGTCGGCGTCGGTGTGTTGGACCGAGATGGTCCACTGCTCATCGGGACCGGTACCGCTCGGGATCAGGCCGCGGTTGAGGGAATGATAGTAGTACAGCATCGAACGGTCCCCGTCCACGTTCAGGAAGTCACGCCAGTTGCGCACGGGATGGTCCGAAAAGAAGACGGTGCCCGAGACCCCGTCGGCCGAGACGATCGCGGTGACACCGGCGTCATCGAACACTTCCGCGTACCCCTTCGCGAGTCGCGCGCAGAGGCGGGCCGATCGTTCCAGGGCCTCGTCGGTCAGGATGTGGTCGAGCGACGCGATGCAGGCGGCCATCGAGAGCGGGTTCGAGTTGTAGGTCCCGGCGTGGGCGACCTTCCTGGGTCCCACTTCATCCATGATCCCGGGGCCGGCCGCGATGGCAGACAGCGGGACGCCGCAGGCGATCGATTTTCCGAGGGTGATGATGTCGGGACGGACCCCGACCCGCCCCGCCCCACCGTGAGGATACTTCGCCCCGGTCTTGATCTCGTCGAAGATGAGGAGCGCGCCGAGCTGGTTGCAGAGTTCGCGGAGGCCCGGGAAGAACCCGTCCTCGGGGAGAATGAATCCCATGTTCATCGGGACCGGCTCTGCGATGATGGCCGCGAGGTCGTCCTTGTGCTCGAGCGCGATCTTCCGGGTCGCCTCAAGGTCGTTGAACGGTGCGACGAGCGTCCGCTCCGACACCTCGGGTAGGATTCCCGGCGACGCTGGGGCCGACTTCGGGTGATCGTGGGGTCCGGCGACCTGCAGACGCGGTTTCACCCCGACCAGGAGCGTATCGTGGGAGCCGTGATAGGAACCCTCGAACTTGAGGACGTAGTGCTTCTTCGTATACGCCCGGGCGAAGCGAACGGAGTGATGCGTCGCCTCGAGGCCGGTCGTGCTGAACCGCACCTTGTCCATGCCGTACCGTCGACAGATTCGTTCCGCGACCTCGGGCGTGCGCTCCCACTCGTAGCCGTAGACGCTGCCGTTCTCGAGTTGATGGGTTAGCGCCTCGACAAGCTTTGGGTGGGCGTGGCCGCTCTGCAACGAGCCGAATCCCATGTTGAAGTCGAGGTAGTCGTTCCCGTCGGCGTCCCAGAGATGGACCCCTTTCGCGCGGCTGACGTAGAAGGGGTAGGGGTCGAGGAACCGGTAGTTCGAGTGGACGCCGAGCGGGCTCCACTTGCGAGCGCGCTCCCAGATCTCCCGGGACCGGGGGGTCCGGCGTTCGTATTCGGCATACGCGGCCTCGAACCGGGGGTCCACTTTCGCACACTCCTCTCGAGACCCCACGAAGGGCATCCCGAACGACTGTCCGAGCCGGGCGGCCTAGATATATCCTCCGCGTAGGACCCTCGTTCGGCAACGGCCGTAGGCCCCACCGCCACGGTCAAAACCCCCGCGGGCTCGTCCGGTTAGTTCCCATGGGCGAGGTGGTCGACCTCGAGAACTTCGTGGACGGAGTCTGGGTCCGTCCCCGGGCGACGGGGCGGCTCGACGTCCCGAACCCTTCGGACGGCTCGATCTTGACGCGCGTCCCGCGCTCTGGCGCGGAGGACGTCGACGCCGCCGTAACGGCCGCTCGCAAAGCGTTCCTCGTTTGGAGGGATGTTCCGGTTCCGGACCGCGCTCGGTGCATCCTGACCCTTCGTCACCTCCTTGAGGAGCACGCCGAGGAGCTGGCGCGGTCGATCGTCCGGGAACAGGGCAAATCGTTGGACGATGCCCGCGGGTCCGTGTTTCGCGGTATCGAGGCCACGGAGTTCGCGGCCTCGGCCCCGACGACGCTGCAAGGTTCGTTCCTCGAGGATGTCGCCACCGGAATCGATGCGACCCTCGTCCGCCAGCCTCTCGGCGTCGTGGCGGGGATCACTCCGTTCAATTTTCCGGTCATGATTCCGCTCTGGATGGCACCGCTCGCCCTTGTTTGCGGGAACGCCTTCATCCTGAAGCCGTCCGAACGCGACCCGCTCTCCCCGACGCTCCTCGCACGACTCTTCGAAAAGGCCGGGTTCCCCGCCGGCGCGTTCAACCTCGTGCACGGAGATGCGGAGGCGGTCAATGCGATCCTGGCCCACCCCGGCATCGACGCGGTGTCGTTCGTCGGTTCGGCGCCTACCGCACGTCACATCTACACGACCGCGACCGCCCACGGGAAACGGGTGCAGGCACTCGCGGGGGCGAAGAACTTCATGATCGTGATGCCGGACGCCGACCTGGACCGGTCGGTCCCGGCGATCATCTCGAGCGCCTTCGGCATGGCCGGTGAGCGCTGTTTGGCAGGGAGCGTCGTCCTGGCGGTCGAACCCGGGGCGGACCAGCTCGTGGAGCGACTCGTCGGGGCCACCCGGACTCTCTCCGTCGGCCGGGCAGGAGACCCGGCGACCGAAATAGGTCCCGTCATCCGTGCCGACAGCCGGGACCGTATCCTGCAGTGGGTCCGAGAAGCCGAAGCCGTCGGGGCGACCGTGGCGGCCCGCGGAACCATCCCGAGCGATCCCGGAGGGTTCTTCGTCGCCCCGGTCCTGTTGGACCACGTCCGACCCGAGATGCCAATCGCTCAGGAGGAGGTCTTCGGACCGGTCCTGTCCGTGGTTCGGGTGACGTCGCTCGAGGAGGCGCTCGAGGTCGCGAACCGCTCCCGGTACGGCAATGCGTCGTCCATCTTCACCCGGGACGGAAAGGCCGCCCGAGAGTTCACTCGCCGAATCGAGGCCGGGATGTTGGGCGTCAACATCGGGGTCCCGGCCCCGCCCGCCTACTTTCCGTTCGTCGGTTGGAAGGGGTCGTTCTTCGGCGACCTTCATGCGGCCGGCCGGGATGCGGTCGACTTCTACACCCGCAAGAAGGTCATCACGTCGCGCTGGTTCTGAACCCCTAGACGGCGGCAGAGGGACTGACCTTCGCATCGGCCACCGAAAGCGCGCGGTCGAGCGCCGCGATCCCGTGGTCGAGCTCCTCGCGCGTCACGATGAGTGGGGGTGCCACCACGAGGTGGGAGACCCATCCGATGCAGAAGACGCCCTCCTTCATCATCGCGGCCGTGACCTGCTCGACGACCAGGGGCCGTCCCGCCATCTTGTCGTCTTCCGTATTGAATGGCTCCTTGGTCGCCCGGTTCTTCACGAGCTCGACGGCCGCGAACAGTCCGAGCCCCCGAACTTCCCCGACCGACGGGTGCCGTTCCTGGATTTCGCGAAGTCGCGATAGCAGGTACTCTCCCTCCGTGCGGGATTTCTCGAGAAGGTTGAGGCGACGGTACTCCGCGACCGCCGCCACGACGGGCGCGAGGGTGAGCGGGTGTGCCTCGTAGGTGTGCCCGTGCGGAAAGTAGCTCTCGCGGAATGCGTCGTGGACGGCGGCGGTCGTGGCCGTGAGCCCGAGCGGGATCTGTGCTCCCGTGATCCCCTTCGCGGTCGTGAGGATATCCGGAGTGACGTCCCAATGGTTCATCGCGAACCACTCGCCGACACGGCCCCAGCCGCTCATCACCTCGTCCGCGATGAGCAAGGTGTCGTGCTTCTTCGTGATCGCTCGGATCCGGGGAAGGTACTCCGGAACGGGCACGATAACGCCGTTCGTGCCCACGACCGGCTCCACGATCATCGCCGCCACGTCGCCTTCCCGGGACAACTGGTAGTCGACGTACTCCGCGCAGGCGACGTCACAATCCGGGTAGGTCAAGCCGAACGGGCAGCGGTAGCAGTAACAATCCGGGGCGAAGACCGTGCCCGGAACTTTCTGAAGTTTCTCGATGGCCCGACGTCGGAACTCGCCGGTCACCGAAATCGATGCCGCGGTCGAGCCATGGTAGGAACGGTAGCGCGCCATCACTTTCGTACGGCCCGTGACCGCTCGGGCGATCTTCAGTGCGGCCTCGTTCGCCTCGGTCCCGGACGTCGAGAAGAAGAGACGGTTGAGTCCCTTCGGCAGGACCTCGAGCAACGCGAGGCTCGCCCGGGCGCGCGCCTCGGTCGCGAATCCGGGAGCGGCGTAGGCCACCGACTTCGCCTGAGCGGCAATCGCCTCCGCAACAGCCGCATTCCCGTGCCCCAGGTTGGTCGCGATCAGCTGCGACGAGAAATCGAGATACTCCTTGCCGGAGGAATCCCAGAAACGAGAGCCTTCCGCCCGCGTGATGACCAGTGGCTCCCAACCTCCCTGCCGACGCCAGGTAACGTAGTTCGTCTCTCGGACCACTTTCCGGATCTCGTCGCCGTCCATTGAACTCCTCCCCGAACGTCCGCCCGGTCCGGTCGATGAGCGGAGCCCGCGTCGGTTTATGACGACCCCGGCTTGGTCGGTCCCGGCGGGGGGAGGCCGAAGAGCCGTCGGGCGTTCCCACCCAGGATCGCGGCGCGGTCCTCTTCTGTCAGGTCGAGCGACGTGACGAGACTCAGGGCGACCTTGAGGTCCAGGAGCGGCCAGTCGGAACCGTAGAGGATCCGGTCGGCGGAGCCCACCATGAGGATGCCTTCGAGGAGCCGTCGCCGGCAGAGCTTCACCATGCGCTCGAATAGCGGATGGGACGGATGGGCCAGAAGGCCCGATGTGTCCGCGTAGACGTTCCGGTTCTTGTAGACGATCTCGGCCGCCTCGTCGACCCACGGGTTGCCGAAATGGCAGAGCACGAACCGAACGTCCCGGTACCGGACCGCGACCTCGTCGACTTCGATCGGCCGGGCATATTTCACGAGCCCGTGGACGTCCATGGTGTCCCCGGTGTGGATGAGGACGGGGAGCTTGCGACGATGCGCGTATTCGTAGACCGGCTCGAGCCGCGGGTCGTGCGGATAGAAAGGATGGTAACCGGGGAAGAGCTTGATGCCCGCGAGCTCGGGCGTTTGTTCCCACCGGGCAATCTGGTCGGCGACCGCTTCTGTCCCCTGAGTAGGGTCGACCGTCGAAACGAGCCGAAGGCGGCCTTGGCTCTGAGCCACGAACCCACGGGCCTCCGCGAGGCCCTCGGCCACCGTCGGTGGGTCGTTCGGCTGGATGAGGATGCCGTGCCCGATCCCGGCCTCATCCATCTCGCGAAGGAGACCCGGGACCGTGAAGTCGAGGTCGGCGCGATACCCGGTCGAGCGGATGTCGGGCCACCAGCGGCTCAGGTGGAGGTGCGTGTCGACCCGCGTCATCCCTCCGACCATTCCAATCCCCCGTCAGGGTAACGGACCCTCGGTTTAGGACCATCGGCCCAGTATTGATATGGGGAGGTGGGCCTTGCGAATCCCGAGGGTTCCCGTGACCTCTAAGAGCGACTGGCTGAGCTTCCCCGACGCCCCACGCATCGTCGTCCCGCCGCCCGGCCCGCGGTCCCGCGAGCTGCTCGCCGAACAGGCACGCCTCGAGACGGACGCGGTCGGCTACCCCCACTACTTCCCCATCGCCCCGAAGGTCGCCCAAGGGGCCACGATCGAGGACGTGGACGGGAACCGCTTCATCGATTGGGTCGGGGGCATCTGTGTTCTCAATCTCGGACATCGCCACCCTCGCCTCGTGGGAGCTCTCGAGGCGCAGTCGAAGGAAATCTGGCACACCCTTGAGCTGCCGACCGAGGCACGCATTCGCTTCCTTCGCGAGCTCGAGAGCATCCTTCCCGGGAACCTGCGCGGCCACGCTCGGATCTTCTTCTCCGTCACGGGCGGCGATGCCGTGGAGACGGCGGTCAATATCGCCGACCATGCCCAGGGAAAGCGAGGAACGGTCGCGTTCTCGGGCGCGTACCACGGGGTCCATGGCGGAGCCGTCGGTCTCACCAGCGGGCGCCGGTACCATTCGACCTCTTCCTTCGCAGGTGGCACCGTCGTCCGGGTCCCGTACCCGGACCCGTTCCGACCGGTGCTCGGCGCGGACGAAGGCTCGGCCGGGACGATCTCCTATCTCGAGCACCTCGTGAACGACCCGTACTCGGGGATCGATTCGATCTCCTCGATCCTCGTCGAGCCCATCCTCGGAGAGGGTGGGTATGTGGTCCCTCCCGACGATTTCCTTCCCTCCCTGCGCGAGTTCTGTGACCGGCACGGGATCCTTCTCATCGCCGACGAGATCCAGACCGGGCTCGGACGAACGGGGAAGATGTGGGCGGTCGAGCACTCGAAGGTCACCCCCGACATCCTGTGCATCGCGAAGACCATCGGAGGCGGGATCCCGCTGGCGGTGGTCGCGTACCGGGCCGACCTGGTGAAGGAACTCCCGAGAGGCTTCCATCTGGGGACCTTCCGGGCCAATGCACTCGCCCTCGCGGTCGGCGCGGAAACGATCCGGGTCCTGAAGGAGGGGAAGATCGTGGAGCACACTCGAACTCGCGGAGAGCACCTGCTCGCTCGGTTCCGCTCCCTCGCGGACCGTCACCCGGCGATCGGTGATGTCCGCGGGAAGGGCTTCATGATCGGGACGGAGTTCGTCCACGACCGAGGCTCCCGGGTTCCGTGGGGGGACCGCGCGAAGGCGATGCGCTCGGCGCTCCTCGCGCGGGGGGTGCTGATGCACACGTCCGGAGCTTGGGACCAGGTGCTCCGTTTCATGGCGCCCCTCATCATCGAAGACGAGCTGCTCGACCGGGGCCTCGCTGCGTTCGAGGATGCCCTCGAGAGCTTCGACCCCACGCCCCAGCGACCCACGGCGACGGCCTCGCACGTCCCCCACCCCACGGCCCCTTCCACGTACCTGCACCCGCCCCCCGAGCACGCGATCCCGACGCCCATGGTCCCGGATTTCCCCGGGCGGAACCTCGAGGACGAGAAGAACGACTGAGGGTCAGGGCGAGGCGAAGTTGACCGAGATCAGCTTCACCTCGGTCATCTCCTGCATCGCGTAGCGCAATCCTTCCCGGCCGAGACCGCTCTCCTTCACGCCACCGAACGGGAGCGCGTCCCAACGGAGGTTAGTCGGGTCGTTGAGATGGACCCCGCCCGCCCGGATCCGCTTCGCGAGCGAGAAGCCTCGGGCGAGGTCGCGCGTGTAGACCGCGGCCTGGAGGCCGTACGGCGTCGAGTTCGCTATCCGCACCGCATCGTCGAGGTCGTGGAACCGAAGCACCGGGGCGATCGGCCCGAACGGTTCCTCACGGGCGACCCGGGCATCCTCGGGAACCTCGTCCATCACCGTCGGTCGGTAGAAGCTTCCCGGGCCGGCAGGGGGGCGTGCGCCCCCGGTCAGGACCTTCGCCGAGCGGGACCGGGCGTCCTCCACGAGCTCCTCCATGCGGACGACCGCCGCGGAGTCGATGAGGGGGCCGACCTCGGTCGCTTCCTCGAGCGCGGGGCCTATCCTCAGGGCGCTGGCCTTCGTGGCGAGCGCCCGGGCGAACTTCTCCGCGACCGAATCTTGGACAAGGATCCTCTTCGACGCAGTGCAGACCTGTCCCGAGTAGCCGAACGCTCCCCGGGTCGCCGCGGACACCGCTACGTCGAGCGCGGCATCCTCGAGGACGACAAACGGGTCCATGCCTCCCATCTCGAGGATCACGCGTTTCGCATGCCGTCCGGCCTTCTCCGCGATCGCCTTACCGACCTCGGTCGAGCCGGTGAACGTGACGAGGCGGGTCCTCGGATGTTCGACCAGCGTGTCGCCGACCGTCCGGCCGGGTCCTACGACCACGTTGAGGACGCCCCGGGGAAGTCCGGCCGCGACGAGGTGCTCGGCCAGTCGGAGGGCGGTGAACGGCGCGGCGCTGGTCGGCTTCGCCACGACCGGATTCCCCGCCGCGAGCGCGGGGGCGACCTTGTGCGAGAGCAGGTTGAGCGGGAAGTTGAACGGGCCAATGGCGACCACCACGCCGATCGGGTCACGGACCGTGAAGAGGAATCGCTGCTCGTTGCCCGCGGGCCTCTCGTAGGCGTCCGCCGGGAAGCTTTCGCCTCCCAGGTGACGGATCTCCTCCGCCGCCAGCTCGAACACGCCGGCCGCCCGGTCCGCCTCGATGCGGGACTCGACGATCGGCTTCCCGACCTCCGACGCAATGAGGCGGGCGATCGTCTCCCGGTCGTCGCGCAAGCGGGCCGCAGCGGCGCGAAGGATCTTCGCGCGGGCGTGGCCGGGAGTGGCTCCCCACGATTCTTCCACCGCGGCCGCTGCATCGACCGCGGCCCGAGCCTCGTCGGCCGAGGCGATAGGAGCCTCGCCGATCGATTTCCCGGTCGAGGGGTCGATGACCGGGGCGTACCTCCCGCCGGCCGGCGGCCTCCACTCTCCGTCGATGAAGAGGGCGCCGCGCCCACTCTTCGGTACCCCGGCGAGCACGGTTCCCTCTAGGCCGGGTCGCCGTAGACGGTATAGTGCCAGCTCTTTCGGGCCTGCCCCGTCAGGTCGATGTAGATGTTCTTCACGGTGGTGTAGTCGTAGAGCGAGTCGGTCCCCAGGTCCTTGCCGAACCCGGACTGCTTGATCCCGCCGTGCGGCGTCTCGGACCCGAGCGGGAGGTGGTCGTTGATCCAGACGTCCCCGAAACGGAGCGCGTGGGCCGCCTTGATCGCCGTTCGAAGGTCCTTCGTCCAGACGCTGCCGGCGAGGCCGTAGGCCACGCCGTTCGCGATCTCGACCGCCTCGTCGAACGTCGTGAATTCGAGGACGTCAAGGACCGGTCCGAAGATCTCCTGTTGGGCGATCGTCATGTCGGGCGCGACCGAATCGAAGACCGTCGGGACGACGAACGCCCCTTTCGGATGCTTCTTCTTGTCGTCCGTGCCGCCGATCTTGAGCTTCGCGCCCTCGTCCTTTCCCTTCTCGACGAACTCGAGCACGCGCTTCTGCTGAACGAGACTCACGAGAGGTCCGAGGTCGGTGGTCCGGGAGAGCGGGTCCCCGATCCGGATCGTGCGAACTCGTTCGAGGAGGTGCTGGACGAACTTGGCGCGAACATCCTGGTGAACGATCAAGCGCGTAGCAGCGGTGCAGTCCTGCCCTCCGTTCACGAAGCCCGCCACGATCGCGCCTTCCACCGCGGCGGCGATATCGGCGTCCTTGAACACCACGAACGGGGCCTTGCCGCCGAGCTCGAGCTGGACCCGCTTCACGGTGGCGCTCGCGGCCTCCATGATCTTCCTCCCGGTCGCGGTATCGCCCGTGAGCGAGACCAGGTCGACCTTCGGGTTGCGGGAAAGCTCGTCCCCGACCTCACCGCCCGGGCCGGTGACGACGTTGAGGGCTCCGGCCGGGAGTCCCGCATCCTGGAACGCCCGACCGAGCTCGAGCGTTGTGAGGGGGGTATAGCTCGCGGGCTTGAGGACCACCGTGTTCCCGACGATCAGTGCCGGGGCGATCTTCCAGACCGCCATCATGAACGGGTAGTTCCACGGCGTGATGGACGCGACGACACCCACCGGTTCCCGGCGGAAGATCGTGGTTCCGTCGCCCGTGAACTCGCCCGGGCTCTTCGCCTCGAGCGTGCGTCCGGCCCCGGCGTAGAAGACCAGGTTGTCGATCGAGAACGGGAGGTCGGCGTCCGCGGCCTGCTTGATCGTCTTTCCCTGGTTGCGGCTCTCGAGCTCGGCGATCTCTCCCAAGCGCTGCTGGAGGAGGGTGGCCGCCTTCAGGAAGACTTCCGATCGCGCGCGGGGAGGCAATCGGGGCCAAGGACCCTTATCGAACGCCTCCCGGGCGGCATCGATCGCTCGCCGGACGTCCTCGCGGGCCCCGAGCGGGACGGTGCCGAGCGACGAGCGGTCGAACGGGCTCGTGACCGCGGCCGTCGCTCCGCTCGACGCCTCGACCCACTCTCCACCGATCAACATCGTTCGGTCCATGGTCTTGACCCGCGGGGCGGAGTCCGGCCCTGATAAAGAGGGTGCGGGCGGGGGCCCGCTCGGGCCGGTTTCGACCCCCCATGGCATACCTTATCAAGGGGGGAGCGGGTTCGGCGCCCGGTCGTTCTGAGGTCTCCTCCATGAAACCGCGCACTCGGAACATAATGGTGATCGCCATCGTCGTAGTGATCGTGGCGGCCGGCATCGGAGCGTACTTCGCGCTTCGTAACACGTCGACGTCCAGCTGCGGGTCGAGCCAGACCGCGAACATCTGTATCGACCAGGCCGAGATCCCCGATTCCCTCGACCCGGCCGTGACGTTCTCGACGCCCGGATGGGCCGCGGTGCAGCAGGTCTACCAGGGGCTCGTGAACTACAACGGTTCGAGCGTGACGAGCTTCTCAGGGGTGCTCGCCTCCAACTGGGTCGTCTCGAACAACCCGGACACGAACTTCTCGACCTATACCTTCCAACTCCACCAGGGGGTCACCTTCTCGAACGGCGACCCGTACAACGCGTACGTCCAATGGTACAGCCTGTACCGGAGTCTCCTCCTCGTCCAGGGGCCCCAGTTCATCCTGGAGCAGAACTTCTACTCCACCAACTTCGACCCCTCGAACCCGCTCAACTACTACTCGCCGGCCGCGAACGCTACCGCCGCCAACACGACGCTCGTCAACGACCTCAACACGTGGAACTTCGCTACCCCGACCTCGACGCAACTCGCCCTGATGGAGCTTCCCGACCAGTCGTTCCAGGTGATCAATCAGTACTCGATCGCTCTGAACCTTGGATTCGGCTACCTGGCAAGCAACTACACGTACCTGCTCGCGTCCATCTCCGCTCCGAACTCCTACGCGGTCGACCCGATCTGGGTCGACGCGAACGGCGGAGTCTCGTTCGGGAACGTCAACGATTACCTCGCGTCGAACACGCTTGGCACCGGGCCGTACACGCTCGCGGGCTACAACGGGGTCGGCGGCGGCGGCTACACTCTGAAACCTGCCTCGAACTACTGGGGAGCGGCCGCTTTCGCTACCGAACCCTGGAACAACAACCTGCAGCCCGCGAACACGTCGATCGAGGTCATCTTCCAGGATACGATCGACGTCACGACCAACGACCTGCTGCAGGGAAAAGTGGCGAGCGCCTCGTTCGCGTACATCGGCCCTTCCACGATCCAGCAGCTCGAGGGCCACTCGAGCCTCGTCGTTCAGCCCCTCCCGACCATCTACGGTGCGACGAGCGGCTCCTGGTGGATCTTCCTGAACTCGGCCGTGTACCCGTTCAACAACCTCTCGGTCCGTGAGGCGATCTCGCACGCGATCAACTACAATCAGATCATCCAGGAAGCGTTCGGCGGCTACGCGACCCAGTGGGTCGGTCCGGTGCCCCCCGCGTATCCGTACAACAACAACCTGACCGCGAACGAGCCGTACTACAACTACGACCCCACGCTGGCCCAGCAGGAGATCCAACAATCGCCGTGCAAGAACGCCGCGTGCAAGGGTACTACGATCAATTACATGTACCTCAACTCGGGCGCCGATTGGGAGGATACCGCGTCACTGTTGCAATCTCAGCTCGCAGCGATCAACATCACGATCAACCCGGTCGGAGTGAGCCTCAACCAGCTCTACGAGGAACAGGGCCTCGATAATGGGGTCTGCGTTTCCACGACGAACGCGAACGGTGGACCGTTCTCCATGGGCCAGGAGTTCTACACGTCCGACTACATCTCACCCGACGACTGGACGCAGAACGACGCCTACAGTGGCGGCAGCGCGAACGCCTGCATGGCCGGCTACACCAACGCCACCGTCGACAACGATACGTACCTCGCCGCGAGCGACTCGAATCCGGCGGACCTGACGGCCTACTACACGCAGATGACGCAGCTCATGTACGACAACTACACCGACATCTGGCTGGTCGTCCCGACATCGTTCGCGGTGACGGCCACGGACCTCCACGGGATCGTCTCGAACCCGATGGGCAGCGCCGAGCCGTTCGTGATCGGGCTCCAGACACAGTATCTGAGCTAGGCCATCCTAAGCCGCGGATGTGGGGGGGACCGCCGGCGCCTCACCGGGCGACGGGGTATCGCTCGCGAGCAGCGACTCGGGTCGGATATCGGCCACCTCGTCCGCGCGGTGGCACGCGACCAGCCGGTCCGTCCCCGCCATCGGTAGGAGGGGAGGGTCCTCCACCTTGCAGCGATCGATCACGAACGGGCACCGCGGAGCGAATCGGCAGCCGGGCGGCAGGTCGACGAGCGACGGGATGTCGCCCCCGATCCGATAACGGGTGTGGCGGCGGCTCGGGTCGGGGACGGGGACGGCGGCGAGCAGCGCCTTCGTGTACGGATGGACGGGGCGCTCGAGCAGCTCCCGGACCGGCCCGTGCTCCACGATCCGTCCGAGGTACATCACCGCGACCCGGTCGGCGACGAAACGGACGGCCGCGACGTTGTGGGTAATTAGCACATAGGCGAGCCCGCGGGAGCGCTGAAGTTCCACGAGGCGGTTCAGGATCTGGGCCTGGACAGCCACGTCGAGCGCGCTCGTCGGTTCGTCGAGCACGATCAGACGTGGGCTCACCGAGAGGGCCCGGGCGAGCGAGAGCCGCTGGCGCCCTCCGCCGGAGAACTCGTGCGGGTACTGGTCGAGACAATCGACCGGGAGCCCCACGGTGGGGAGCACCTCCTGGACCTTCTTGCGGACCGCCTCGCGATGGAGAACGGGCGGCTTCGGTCGTTTCGGAACCACGGGCGCCGGTCCGATGCCCCGCTTCATCGCCGCCCGGTATTCGGTCTGCAGGCGGTCTCGTTCCGGAGCTAGAGGGGCAGCGAGCTGATCGGCCCGTTGAAGCGCAGCTTGGTAATCATTCTCCAAGCGACGCTGCTCTTCGGGCGGGAGCTTCTCCCGTGCATCCGCTTGAGCACGGTACTCCCGGCGAAGCCGGGCGCGGTCCGCGGCCTTCGGGTTCATCGCGGCGCGGAATTCCCGGGTCAGGCGCTCGCGTTCCTGGCGGAGCGCGAGCCGGTGCGCACGACGGGCCAATCTCGGTCCGTTGACCGCGAGCCAGCGGTCCGCCATGTTCTGAGCGCGGATCGGCTCACCGACGATCTGCCAGACGCGCAGGCGGGGGTCGAGCGACCCGACCGGGTCCTGGAAGACGATCTGCACGTTGCGACGCCACGTCCTCAGCGAGGTACTCCGGAGATGGGTCACGTCGACGCCGTCGAAGACGATCGATCCCGAGGTGGGCTCGTGGAGCCGGGCGAGCATCCAGCCGAGGGTCGTCTTGCCCGATCCCGACTCGCCGATCAGGCCGAGCGTTTCCCCGGGCCCGACCGTGAGCGAGACCCCGTCGACGGCATGGATGACCTTCGCCGGCCGTCGCGACAGCTGGTCGGCGAGGCTGCGAGTGATCGGGAAGTGCTTCTGCAGGTCGACCATCTCGAGGAGGGGGTGGCTATCGGTCACGGGAGTCCGGGCACCTCCTCCGCAAAGTAGCACGCGCTCCGGTGCAGGCCCGGCGCCTCCGGGTCCGCGCTCTTGTCCACGGGGGCGAGGGGTGGGTGTTCTCCCCGGCACACGTCCCGCACGAGTGGGCAGCGCGGATGGAATCGGCAGCCCGGCGGCGGCCGCGAGAGGTTGGGGACCGAGCCGGCGATGGAGTCGAGCGGTCCCTCCGACTTGTATCGGGACGGCGCGGCCTTGAGCAGGGCCTTCGTGTAGGGATGGCGGGGCGAGCGGAACACGTCCGCCACCGGCCCGTACTCGACGATCCGGCCCGCGTACATGACGCCGATCTCGTCGGCGGTCTCGGCGATCACGCCAAGGTCGTGGCTAATGAACAGGATCGCGGCATCGACCTCCTCGATCAGCTCCTTCATCAGGGTGAGGACCTGGGCCTGGATCGTGACGTCGAGCGCGCTCGTCGGTTCGTCGGCGATCAGGAGCGACGGCTTCTCCGAGAGCGCCATCGCGATCATGATCCGCTGGCGCATCCCCCCCGACAACTCGTGCGGGTAGAGATTGAGAATCGTCTCCGGGTCGTTGATGCGCACGAGGCGCAGGTACTCGAGCACTTCGTCCCGGAACTCGGAGCGCGTGCGCAGGCGGTCCCGGGCGGCCTCTTCGACCGCCCCGTCGGGGATGATCGATTTCGTGAGCGACCCGCCGACCGTGATGGGAGCGGCCGGCTTCGAGTAGTCGAACGGTGCCTCCCCGCCCTGGAACGACCTCACCCAACCCATTTCCCGGTAGTGGCGGATCCGGATCGACTCCGCGATCTGGTCGAAGACCCGGTAGGCCGGGTTGAGCGAGTTGAGAGGCTCCTGGAAGATCATCCCGATCCCGGTTCCTCGCACCATCGGTAGTTGCCGCTTCGGCACCTTCACGAGGTCGGTCCCCCGGAAGATGATCTCTCCACCGCCGATCGTCGCAGGGGGCTCCGGTAACAGCCGAGGGATCGCTTGGGCGAGGGTGCTCTTTCCGCAACCGGTCTCCCCGACGATGCCCACGACCTGACGGGGGAAGATCTTGACCGACACGTCCGAGACCGCATAGAACGTCCCGGCACCGACCGTGTACGTGATCGTCAGGTTCCGGACGTCAATGACCGGATCGGTCACGTACGCACCCCCGTGTCGATGACGTTGACCGGCGCCACGGGGTTGGAATCGGTGACGGCGGTGGCGGCGACCGCCATGGGCGCCGGCGTTTCCGGGGGCGGGTCGTGGGCGATCGTGCTCCGGACGAACGCGCGGCGCGTGCGGGGGTCCAGGATGTCGCGGAGGCCGTCCCCGAGCAGGCTGAACGCGAGGACCGTGATGAAGATCGCCGCGCCGGGAGCGATGACGAGCCACGGGTAGACGTTCGCCGAGCCGGTCTGCTGGTAGAACGCCAGCATCGCGCCCCACTCCGGGTTAGGACCGGGGTACTTGCTCGCGACGCCGATGAACCCGATCGTGGAGTACGTCACGAGGACGGTCCCGATATCGAGCGTGAAGTAGACGATGGTCGGCTCGAGCACGTTGCGCAGCACGTGACGCAAGAGGATCCGGTTCTCGGTGACGCCCGCGGCCCGGGCCGCGTTCACGTACGGAAGGTGCTTCACCGCGAGGACCTCCCCGCGGACCAAGCGGACGTAGAACGGCCACCACGTGATGGTGATCGCGAGCACGGTCGGACCAACGCCGAGGCCGAGGACTCGGGTCAGCGCGAGGGCGAGGATGAGGCTCGGGAAGGAGAGGAAGATGTCCGTCACCCGCATGATCGAGATCGAGACCGCGCCGCCGATCGTGCCCGGGGTGTTGTAGAACCCCGCGAGAAGACCGAGCGCACCTCCGATGATCAGGGCGCTGCCCGCAATCGCGAACCCGATCCCGAGGTCGAGCGGGAGCGCCAGCATCACGTTCGAGTAAATGTCCCGCCCCAGGTTGTCCGTTCCGAACGGATGATGCCACGTCGGCGACGAGTTCCGGGCCACCGTCTGTTGGAGCGGTCCGTACGGGATGATCAGGCCGGGCGCGACCACGACGACGAGCGCCGTGATGCCGAGGACCGCCACCATGAGGAAGCCCAAGAAGGAGAGCGGGTTCGCGCGGAGGACCCGCCAGACCACACTCAGGGACCCTTCCTTCCGGATCACCTTCACGACCGGCGCCGCCACGACGTTTACCTCCAATCCACGCGGGGGTCGAGGAGGCCGTAGAGGATGTCCGCCGCGAGGTTCGCGACGACGACCGCGATCGCGAAGATGATCACGACCGCGACCGCCCCGTCAAAGTTCGGGGTCGAGCTGTTGCCGCCGATCGCGGTGAACGCATACTGCCCGATCCCGGGCCAGTCGAACACCTCCTCGATGACGACCGTTCCTGCGAGGAGCCCTCCCGCGGTGATGCCGAGCACGGTCGTGGTCGTGATGAGCGCGTTTCGCAGGGCGTGCTTGTACATCACCCAGAATTCGGAGAGCCCCTTCATGCGGGCCGATTTCACGTAGTCGAGCGGGAGCACCTCGAGCATCGACGCGCGCGTCATGCGCGTCGCGATGCCCATGTTGATGAACGCGAGGACCGTCGCGGGCAGGATCAGGTGCTGGATTGCATCGACCGTGTACGGAAGGTTGAGCGCGATCATCGCGTCCAGCACCGACATGTGCGTGTACTGGGTGAACGGTGGGATGGTCGTCGAGTACTCCCCGCCGGTCGGAAGGCCCACGGCCGGGCCGACGAACACCGCGGCGATGACCGCGCCGAGGTAGGTGGGGGTCGCCCATCCGCTGAGATAGAAGATCCGGACGAGGTGGTCACCCAGGCGGCCGCTGTACTGCGCCGCGATGACGCCCATCGGGATCCCGATGACGATCATCAGGAACAGCGACGCGAGGACGAGCTCGACCGTGGCGGGAAGGTCGGCGGAAATCGCCGGGTAGACCTGGACCCCGCTCACCGAGGCCCCCCAATTGCCCTGGAGAAGGCCCGTGAAGTATTGCCAGAACTGGTTGAGGAGCGGCGCCCCGTACTTCGCGTTGCAATTGGCGAGCGTCTGGGCGCCCGCGTGGGGATACCACTCGTTGCAAAGCCCGGTCAGTTTGAGATGCGTGACAATGAAGGTGAGGATGATGACACCGAGCAGGACGGGAATGAGCTGGACGAGCCGTTTCGCGACGAAGACCAAGAGGTCGCTCAGACTGCGGCCCATTCCCACCTCCTTCGTTGCGGCCGGGCACCGGGCCGGTCCGGCCGACCGCCGCCCATCGACTTCCCCGTATTAATCCGACCGTTACGGACCCGGGGTGCGACGGATCAGGGCAAATAGTCGCGCGGAAGCGTCCGAAGCTCCTTGAACGTCTCCGTCGCGATCGCGACGAACTTCTCGACGTCCTTCTCCGTGTGGGCGCTCGAGAACGTCAGTCGCTCGTAGTTGTCGGGATGGATGTAGACGCCCTTGTCGAGCAGCAGCTGCTGGTGCCGGAGGTAGAGGTTCCAGTCGATCTGGAGCGATTCGCGGTAGTTCACGATCTTCTTGCGGCGCGTGAAGAAGAACTGGAGCATCCCGTTCACCGACTGCACGAGCACCGAGATCTTCGCATCCCGTCCGGCCTCCTCGAGGCCCTTCTGGAGCTTCTCCGTCAGCCTCCCGAACCGCGCGTAGAGCTCCTCGCCTCCTCGGTGCAGGGTCTTCAGGTTCGCGAGCGTTCCGGCCATCGTCAGGTTGTTCGCGTTGTAGGTGCCGCCGAAGCTGATCCTCCCGGGGGCGATCATCTCCATGATCTCCGCCTTCCCCGAGACCGCCGAGACGGGCACGCCGCCCCCGAGCGCCTTCGCCCAGCAGGAGATGTCGGGCTCGACGCCGTAGAGCTGCTGCGCCCCGCCCGGCGCGACCCGGAAGCCGGTGAACACCTCGTCGAAGATGACGAGCATGTCGTTCTGGTGAGCGACCTCGACCAAGCGCTTCAGGTAGTCCGGCGCCGGCGGGATGATGCCGGAGTTCGCCATGACCGGCTCCAGGATCACGCACGCCAGGCGCTCGCGGTACCGCCGGACCATCCGCTCGAACGCAGTGATCGAGTTGTACGGTGCGACCATGACGTAGTCGGTCACGCCCGGCGGGATCCCCGCGGAGTTCGGGAGCGGGCGGGGATACTCATCGAGCCCCGCGACGACCGGGGGCGCTTCCGCGCTGATGAGCGCGATGTCGTGCTGCCCATGGTAGTGGCCCTCGAACTTCAGGATCGCGTCCTTACCCGTGACCGCGCGCGCGATCCGGATCGCGTTCATGGTCGCGTCCGAACCGCTGGTACAGAACGCGACCCGCTCCGCGTTCGGGACCATCTTCTGGAACAGCTTCGCGACCTCGACCTCGATCTCGCTCGGTGCGGCGAAGTGCAGCCCGAGCTCGGCCTGCTCCTGGATCGCCTTGATTTGGGCTTCGGGCGCGTGACCGTTGATGAGGACCCCGTACGCGAGATTGAAGTCGAGGTACTCGTTGTCGTCCTCGTCCCAGATCCGGGCGCCCTTTCCCTTCTTGATGAACGGCGGACAGGGGTCGTAGGACGCCGTCCGGATGAGCGAACTCGACCCGTTCGGGATGTGCTTCTTCGCTTCCTCGAAGAGTTTCGCGCTCTTCTTGAGCTTGGGAACCAGCCGTGCGATCGGGATGGGTAGTGGCTGGATCTCCTCCTCGACGGAGGCGGCCGGGGGGGGAGCCTCCTTGGTGGCCGTCTCCTTCGCGACTTCCTTCGGGGAGTCCTTGGGCGACTCCTTCTTCTTCTCGTCCGAGGGCTCGCCGCCGGACGGGGCCGGGGTCGAGGGAGGAGGGATCGCCGAGCCTTCCGCGTTCAGTCGGGGAGGGAGGGAACGAACATCCGTCCGGCCGTCCGGTGAGGGGTCCCCCTCACGGGGCGGGATAGGCAACAATGGGGCGGGTTCCAGCTCCGCCATAAACAGTGCATTCCGGGCGGTCGGACCACCCCGAGCGGGCTATATATAATTGGCTCAGCTCAAGAATGTGGAATACGACCAATGCGACGCAAAAGAAACAAACCTGTAAGTTATCTTTGGCGCGCTCAACCTGTGGATTTCGGCTTACGACACGGCAGAAACGACTCGGAAATGGTTAGAAATCGCTTCCCGGGTCACTTACCGGTGCGCACGGGCGGCAACGGCCCTTCGGGAGGCGTGATCGTCGTCTCGATCCCGCGTTTCGCGAGAGCGTCCCGGAACGCAGCGGCCGGCACGCAGCGCTCGGGCGGAACGACGCCGTGCGCACGGATCTTTCCCTGAGCGATCAGCTCGGCGCCGACGGCGCCCGCGACACCGACCGCGTACTCGGTCGCGGTGAGATGCCATTCGGGGCGAGGCGGGAACCGGGCGATCGCATGACGAACGACCGGCGAACCGTCCTTCGTCCCTCGGACCTCGATATCGCAGACCTCCCAGTCCACGACGTCGATCCCTTCGGGGCTGCCGAGGAGCTTTTCGCGTTTGAGCAGGGCCAACGTGAACTCACGGGGAGAAACCTTCTGCCCACGGACCTCGAGCGGTGCCTCGGACCCGAGTCCGAGGAGCGACATCGTTCGCAACACCTCGATGCCGGGTCCACCCTCCTTCCACTCACAATGCGTGAGTCCCTTCGAGCGAAGGCTCTCGGGAAGCGTGGCGGGCTCCGAATGGAGCGTCCGGTAGACCCGGGTCCGCCCGACGGGGGGTCCGAACTCGAACTCCTCGGCCCCGCTCATGGGAGGGTATTCCCGGTAGGCCCCGCCCTCGAAGACCTGCGCGGGTAGGATCATCTCGTCGAGGAAGGTGCTCGGGGACCACGTGAACGATATCTCGGGGCCACCGACCGTGAGGTCCCGCCAGCCGTCCCGGATGATGAGAGACTCGACCCGGTCGAGGTCCTCACACGCCTGCATCGCGAGAACGTTCGATATCCCCGGAACCTGTCCGAGGCCCGGAATCGCCACCCGCTGCGCATCCCGGAACGCTTCGTCCATGCCGAGCTGGCGGCGCGTCATGTGGAAGAGTCCGCCGAAATCCAGGTACGGAACGCGCGCCTCGAGAGCGGCTTCCATCACCGCGAGGTTGAAGGTGTACTGGACCGCGTTCACGACCACGTCGGCGCCTCGGAGGAGGTTGACCACGGCGGCCTTGTTCCGAACGTCGATCGTCGTCGCGCTGGCGCGCGAGCCGGCGGCTTTCGCTGCCGCCCCGGCGAGCTCGGCGTCAAGGTCGGCGGCGACCACGGAATCAAAGACTCCCCCGGTCGCCAGGTCCTTCACCGAACAACGCCCGGTCAAACCGCCGCCGCCCAGGACCACGGCTTTCATCGACCTCACCCTCCGAACGTGCCACCGAGCGGGCCGGGATATAGTAGCCTTCGGGTCGGTTCAGCTCCGCCGTCGCGCCGGGGCCCGGCGTCGGGGCGGGTCCGGGGCCGGCGTTGGAGCCGGAGGCGGGGTCGCCACCCCCGCGGCGGAGGCCGGGGCGGCCGCGTTCGCCGACGTGCGGGCGAGCAAGTCCCGAAACGTCTCAAAATGCTTCAGGAACGGGTCGGCCCGTCTCTGGTCTTCGAGCTCTCCCAGCGCGATCTCGAGCGTCGCCTTCGCCTTCGGGTCGCCGGTGGACGCACGGATCAGGTAGACGCAGAGCACCTGGTAGTGCGGAAGGACGAACGCGTCCGTGCGGGGTGTGCTCATGTCGCCTTTGCGGGGCCGGTAGATCCGCTCGACCGGGACCGCCTCGGCGACGACGCGCCGATGTGAGAAGCCGAAGTAGTGCCCGGGGCCCAGGATCCGTGTGACCTCGCGGATGTTTCCGTTCAAGTTGTTCGTCAGGCGGTCGCACTCGTGCCAGCACCAAAGGCCGAAACCGTAGTCGCCTTCCTGGTACGCCTCCCAAGCCTGTTCGTAGAGCTTCCGCTCCCGTTCCTCCTGGGAGAGTTCGGGTTTGATCGCGGCCTTCCAGTCGGAGATCAGGAGGTCGGCCCTCATGGAAGGAGAGAACTCCTTCAGCGGAGGAACATCGGGCGTTGCGGGCACGGTCCTCGCGAGACCGGCCGTGGATTAACGACTTCCGTCCCGGGCCGAGACGCCGGCGTCGTAGATGCGTACCCCGCCCACCCAGGTCTCCCGGACCGCCGTCGCTCCCGCTCGGATCGCATCTCCGAGACCCCGCGCCTCGACCACGATCAGGTCGGCCCGGTTTCCCACCTCGAGGGTCCCCAGCGTCGGCTCTCCGAGAGCTTCTCCCGCGTTGACCCCATACAGCCGAACCGCTTCCTCCACGGTGAGCGCCTCGCGCGGGTCCGGGTTCGCCGAGCGCCCCAGCTCATCCCGTCGCTCGGTCGCCGCCCGAAGACCGCGCCAAGGGTCGGGGGGGTCGTACGGCGCATCGCTCGACCCCACGAGCCGATGTCCGAGGTCGGTGAGCGTTCGGAACGCGTAGGCCCATCGTCCGCGGTCGGCACCCAGTCGCTCGGGGAGCCAGGAGTCGCTCCAAACAAACCCTGGCTGGACGACCAGTGCGGGTCGAACACTCGCCAAGGTAGAGAGCACCGGTGGGGGCGTCAACCCGACGTGTTCGATGCGGGCACGGGCCCCCTCGCGTTGAACGTACGGCGACAGGAGGTGAGCCGCTCGCAGTACCGCACGGTCGCCGATCGCGTGCAAGGCGGGAGCCAGCCCCAGTTCGTTCGCTTTCGCGAGCGCGCTCGTGAGCGTATCGTCGGACTCGACCGCGATCCCGCTTCGGTCCGGAGCGTCGGAATAGGGTTCGGAGAGCCACGCGGTCCGAGGACCGAACGCCCCATCCGTGAACCCCTTCGCTCCGATGACCCCGAACGAACCGGGCGGGCCGACCGGGGCAAGGTCGGCGGGTCGGATCTCATCGACCCCGAGAAGACGGACGTACAGGCGGATTCGTATCGGGAGCCGCTCGTCGGCCGTCAACGCTCGCAGCAGGGTGAGTTCCTCGGGTGGTACGTTCATCGACGCGACCGTCGTCAGCCCGAACGAAGCGAGAAAATCGAGGGTGCGGATCGCTTGGTCCGGCCCCACGGGCACGGCGGCGAGCGAAGCCGGCCATCGGAGCGCCTCCTCGTAGAGAATGCCGTTCGGTCTCCCGTCCGGGGTCCTCCCGACCCTTCCCCGGAGCTCCTCCGACGACCGCCCTTCGACTCCGGCCGCGGAAAGGGCGCTGCTGTTCAGCACGGCCGCGTGTCCACTCGTGTGGTAGAGCACGAGGGGGCGGTCGCTCACCACCCGGTCAAGGTCGGTGCACCGCGGCCAGTGCCCCCCGAGAGAACGGTCGATGTCCAAGCCCCGACCGATGACCGGACCCGTCGGATGCGCCGCGGCCCATTCCCGGATCCGCCGGTCGAGATCCTCCGGCCCGCGGACCTCGGCGAGGTTCAGGCCTTCACGGAACCGGGCGAGGTCGCTCAGATGCAGATGGGCGTCGATGAGTCCGGGCAGTACCAACCGCCCACGGAGCGGAAGGACCTCGGTTCCCGTGGGGGCGACGCGGCGGACGTCCACCTCCGGCCCGACCGCAACGACCTCCCCCTGGTCGACCAGGACCGCCTCGACGTACCGGCATCCGGTGAAGACCCGGCCTCCTGTCCACATCCGTGCCTCGCTCATTCGCCCCGTGTCGCCGGAGGAGCGAGAACGAGGATGAAAGGGTTGACCGCGGCAGGCCCCCGACCGGTCAGACGTCCATGTACCGGTAGAACTCGTACGGGTGGGGCCGCAGGTTGAGTTCGAGCTGTTCCTCGCGCTTCAGCTCGATGTACGTGTCGAGCAGCGATGAGGCGAACGCGGGCTTGAGGAAGTCGCGATCGGACTCGAGACAGTCGAGCGCTTCGCCGAGCGAGCCGGGCAGCTCGCGGATCTCGAGGTCCTTGCGCTTCGCCTTCGTCAGTTTGTAGATGTTTTCGTCGACGGGGGGAGGCGGCTCGATCTTCCGTCGGATCCCGTCGAGGCCTGCGAGCGCCAGGGCGGCCTCGGTCAGGTAGATGTTCGCGGCGGAATCAGGGGTCCGGTACTCGAGTCGCTTCGCCGCCGGTCGCCCCTTGTGGTAGGCCGGGATCCGGACGTTCGCCGAGCGGTTCGCCTTGCTCCACGCGATGAAGACGGGGGCTTCGTAGCCGGGAACGAGGCGTCGGTACGAGTTCGTGATCGGGTTGGTGATGGCGCACATCGCCCGGGCATGCTCGAGGAGACCGCCGATGTAGTAGCGGCAGGTCTGGCTCACTTCGGCGTAGGCGTCGCTGGCATCGAAGAAGGCGGCCTTCCCTTTCGTCCAGAGCGACTGGTTCGTGTGCATCCCGATCCCGTTGTCGCCGTAGATCGGTTTCGGCATGAGACAGCCGATCTTTCCGTGCCGGGCCGCGACATTGCGGATGACGTAGCGCAGGTCCTGGATGTGGTCGGCCATCGGGACGAGCTCGTCGAAGCGCAGGTTGATCTCCGACTGGCTCGCGGTCGCGACCTCGTGATGGTGGGCGTCAAGGGTGAGGTGGAAGTCGTCGGCGAGGATGTTGCACATCTCCGTGCGCAACGGCATCAGCGAGTCGTGCGGGGGGGTCCGGTGGTAGCCTTCTTTGAAGCGCACGGTGCCTGTGACCGGACCGCCCCGCCAGGGCGACTCCGAGTGGTCGATGAGGTAGCCGGCGCCTCCCCAGGCATCCCGGACCCCGGCTGGGGACGGGATGAGCTCGATCGAGTCGAAGACGAAGAACTCGACCTCGGGCCCCCAGTAGGAACAGTCGTATCCGGCGGCAGCGAGAACCTGCTCGGTCTTCCGCGCGACCCAGCGGGGGTCGTGGGCGTAGGACTCCTTCGAACCGCCGACCCGGACATCGCAGATGAAACGGACCACGCCACCGGCCTCGGGATTCCACGGGATCGTGGCGAGCGTCGAGGGGTCGGGAACGAGGTTCATGTCGGATTCGAAGATCTCCCGGAACCCTCGGACCGAGGACCCATCGAGCTTCGGAACTCCCGATTCGAAGGAGTCCTCGCTCAGCGTGAAGGTGGGAACGTCCACCTGAGTGTAACCGCCGAAGACGTCGGTGTAGAACAGTTGGACCCACCGCACCTTGTCGTGCTTGAGCTTCTCCAGGATCGCCGCCGGACTGGACCCTTCCTTCTTCGCTCGTTGTGCGGGCACTCGCTTTCCTCGGACCACCGAACGAGGGACACTACATGAATACTCTTTCGCTGAAAATGGACGTACGTCCATAATCGGTTGGCGTAGCTTTATTTCTAACCTCTTCCTTGAGAGAACATGCGCCAAACGTCCACATTGGACGAGCTCGACCGAGCTATCCTCGAGGAGCTCAACGTCGACGCGCGACGCAGCCACCGCGAGATCGCCCACCGGTTGAAGGTCTCGCCGACGACCGTGAGCGCTCGGGTCGCTCGCCTCGAGGCCCAGGGAGTGATCCGGGGCTACATCCCCCTCCTGGACGACGAGCAGTTGGGCTGGGAGTTGTGGGCCGCGATCGGAATCCGGATCTCGAAAGGACGGCTCCGGGAAGTGGAGGAGCGCTTGGCGCGGGACCCCCGCGCGTACGCGATCTACGACGTCACCGGCGAGAACGACGCCCTCCTCATCGGGCGGTTCCGGGATCGACGCGACCTGGACCGGTTCGTGAAGCATGCCCTCCAGGACCCGAACCTCGAGCGGACGAACACCCAGGTGGTCCTGAATCGGGTCAAGGAGGACCGGCGGGTCCCGGTCTCCCGGCGCGCGACCGAGCGCGAGCCTCCGACCTAGCGCATGCGTCCGATCTTCGTACCCGGTCCCTCAGAAAATCCTAAGAGGGCACGACCCCCCATACGGGGCGGGTAACGATCATGGATTGGGGAATGGCGAACCGCATGCACCGGATGTTCTCGCCGGTGAGCGGAAACTCGGTGATGCTCGCGGTCGACCACGGCTACTTCATGGGTCCGACCCGCCACCTCGAAGACGCCCGCGCCACCATCACGCCGTTGCTACCGCACGCGGACGCGCTCGCACTGACGCGCGGCATCCTGCGCCATGCGGTCGACCCGACCGCGACGATCCCGATCGTGCTGCGCGTCTCGGGCGGCGCCACGGTCCTCCAGGAGGACCTCTCGCACGAGGCGATCACGACCTCGATCGAAGACGCGGCCCGGCTCAACGTGAGCGCGGTCGCGATGAGCGTGTTCGTCGGCGCTCCCCACGAGCACGAATCCCTCGTGAACCTCTCGGACCTCGTCGACGAGGGGGAGGCGCACGGAATCCCGGTGCTTGCGATCACCGCTGTTGGAAAGGAGCTCGAGAAGCGCGACGCGCGCTATCTCGCGCTCGCGTGCCGCGTCTCCGCGGAGATCGGCGCCCACATGGTGAAGACGTACTATTGCGATGGATTCTCGAAGGTCGTGGAGGGCTGCCCCGTCCCCCTCGTGGTCGCGGGCGGGCCGAAGCTCGACAGCGACCGCGCGGCACTCGAGCTCGCCCGCAACGCGATCGACCAGGGAGCGCACGGGATCGACATGGGGCGGAACATCTGGCAGTCCGAGCACCCGGTCGCGATGCTGAAGGCGTTGCGCGCGATCGTCCACGAGAAGGCGACCGTGCCGGAAGCCCTCAACGTCCTCGAGGGTGCGAAGGCACGTCCGGCGACCTCGAAGTCGGCGGCCACGGCCTGAGCTGCGAGCATGGCGTTCTCCTCGGAATCATCATAAGGCGGACCTTGCTCGGCCTGCCCGCGGGGATTGCCAAGCTTGGCCAAAGGCGCCAGATTCAGGGTCTGGTCCCGTAGGGGTTCGAGGGTTCAAATCCCTCTCCCCGCATCGAACTTGTAGAGGAACCTATCGTCAAGAAGGCGGGGTAGTCGAACCGAGGGTTCCTAGTCGCGGTCTCCTTTAGCTGAGTCTTGCCCCTCCTGCTCCCCTTCGACGTCCGGCAGGGTACGATGAACCCAGACCACGACGACGAGAAGGCACGGCCAGGAGAGGACCGCCAGGACAACGAGCAGGACCGCAGCGATCCCGGCTCAGCCGCGGATCCGGCCCAGAATCAAATGACCGAACGACTCTCCTTATGAGTGACAATAACGATTAAAACCATCGATGTCATAGAATCCATCGATATGTCCACTGACGCCCTCACCACAATCCCCGTACGCGCTTCTACGAGAGCAGAGCTTCAGCGCCTCAAATCCGGGGGTCAGAGCTACGATGAGGTGATTCGGGCGATTCTCGAAGAGCTCGAGGAGCAAGATCCGTGGTTTCAGGAGATGGAACAACGCCTCAAGGATATCCACTCCGGAAAGTCCAAGCTCGAACCCATTGAGTCGCTATACGCGAAATACCCGCCCTCGAGAGCTCGTCGGTCCTCACGATGAGCCTTCGGGTCGTAGCCGGCCCGTCCTTCGAGGGAGATCTCGCAAAGCTCCCGCTTCGAGCCCGAACCGAAATGTGGCGGCTGATCGCAAGGCTCCGGGGGCGCCCGTTCGCCTCGGGGCTAGGCTACACCGTAAGCCAACTTAGACGTACTACTCGGGAGGGCGTTCGAGTCGCGCACTTCCTAAGCGATCAGTATCGGCTCCTCTTCGAGGTCGACGGAGATCTTCTCATCTTGGTCGGCGTGGGGCCCAGACCTGGCTTCTACCGCCGCCTCGACCGACTTCGAGGACGTGCGGTGGACCGGAAGCACTGAATCTTCGTCCTTCAGGGGTGACGGACCTCCGATACTCGGAAGTGAGGGATTTGAACCCTTGGGCGGTTCAAGTCCCTCTCCCTGCGTTCCCAATCCGCGCGGGCGGAACGAACGAATCCACGCCCATGAGTCGCGGGCGCCTCCCGGAGGGTGCGGGTCAGGGCTCCGGGGGAGCGGTGGGCGAGGTGGCCGCGACGGGCGCCTTTGAGTTCCCGCCGAGGCGGGTCTGCAGGATCGCGTCATGGACCCTCTTGTTCACCTCGAGGAGCAACGCCTCCCGCTCTTCGGGTCGCCGGATCATCACCGTCAGCACGAGGTCGGTCGACTGGGGGGTCCGCGATTTCGTGGTGATGACCGGCGGAAACCGCTTATCGAAGCGCATTCGCAACTTCGCGAGGCTCTTCAGGATCTCGCTCTCCAACGGTGCGATATCGACGTTTCCCGGCAGGGAGATCGGGATCGTGAGCTCCTTCCAGGCCTGCGGCGAGGCATTCACGAGGACATCCTTGAGGAGGTGCGAGTTCGGCAGCGCGATGAGCCGGTCGTCCTCGGAGAGGAGGACGGTGGTCATCGCGTTGATCTCGATGACCTTCCCCGAGTAGCCGCCCACCTGGATCGAGTCGCCCACCTTGAACGGGCTATAAACGTCCGAGAAGTACTTCGCGCCGAAGTTCTCGAGGGGAATCCTCAACGCGATGATCGTGGCGATCGCGAAGAGTCCCACGACGACGAGCAGGATCTCGATACTGACGCCGACCTCCTGGACGGCCAGGAGGATGCCGACGATCCACACGACGATCGCTCCCAGGCGTCGCGCTCCGGCCGCCGCTTGCGGCGCGCTCTGGAGCATCACCCCGCGGATCACCAGGCCGGCGAGCCAGGCCACGAGCCAGGTGAGGAGGAGGATGACGGCGGCGACGAGGTAGGGAGTCGTCCAATCCGGTAGTCCGAACATGCTACGCCTCGAGCACCCCGGCCATCAACTTCGCCTCGGCCCGGGCCGCGGTGGCGATCGAACAGGCGCGGGCGGTCGCGACGGCGTTGTGCGCGAGTCGTTGGGCGAACTCACCGGAGTCATCGATCAGCTCGCGCATCTTCCCGGCCAGTGCCGGGATGTCGTCGGGGTCGAAGAGTATTCCGTTCTCCCGATCCTTCACGAGCTCGGCGATTCCCGCGCGGTCCGTCACGAGAGCCGGACGCCGGTGCAGCCAGCTCTCGACCACGACGAGCCCGAACCCCTCGTTGACCGAGGGAAGGACCGTAAAGCTCGACCGTTCGTAGAAGCAATCCAGGGCGGCCTGCGGGACGTGCCCGGCGAAGATCACACGTTCACGGATGCCGAGGCGCTGGGCCTCCGCCTCGAGGTGGGCCTTCCAACGCTCCGCCTTCGAGTTACCGGGTCCTCCCCGGGCCCCCGAAAAGCTACCGTTCCCGACCAGCACCAGACGAAGGCGAGGGTACTTGGGGAGGAGCCGAGCGACCGCGCGGATCGCCCGGTCGTGGGCCTTCGCCGGGTCCATTCGCGCGACCACCAGGATCACCGTGTCCTCCGGCCGGACGCCCCAGCGAGCGCACGTCGCGGCCGCGACCTTCTTTCCCGGTCGACGGTACTCCCGAGGGTCGACGTAGGGGTACATTAGGACGGACTTTCCCGCGTACCCGAGGGCCTTGAGCCCGACACGGTATCGCTCGCAGCTGACCACGACGACGTCGTAGCTGCCGAGATAGTTCACGAACAGCGCCCGCCAGTTCTCGGGGATCCGCGTCGAGTCGAACGGGATGTGCCATCGAAAGATCTTCGGTTTCAACGAATCGAGCATCTGCCCCACGGGCATCTGCTGGAAGTCGTGAATGTAGAACAGGTCGAAATCGAGCGCGGAATCCAACTTCCGTATCCGTTCGGAGGTGGTCCGATTGTAGAACGCGTACTCGCTGAACTCCTCGCTCCAGAACAGGTCCTGCGTGGACTCGGGAGGCTCGAGACCATGCACGGTGGACCAGATGGCCTCCTTCGTCTTCCCGTACCCCCCCATCCGTTGAGATCCGAGCGCGATGTTGTGCAACGTCAGGCCATCGGCGTGCACGACCCTCGGCCCGACGGGATTCAGCGAGACCCAATGCGTGGTGTCGAGGACCCCCTGGGCGAGGAGCCTCCGGACCAGTGGGTAGACCATCCGGGTCACGCCACCGGGAGAGAACCGGAAATCGACCCCTTCCTTGAGCTCCGCTAGGTTCGCGGGGTCGCTCCACGCCGGACCCGGTGACCCGTCGGTGGGGGGAAGAAACTGAAGCAGGGGCGTCTGGCTGTTGATGCAGACGCTGAGTTTCTCCACGTTTCCCCGTCCGTAGCGAGGTCGCCTAGGTGCCGCCCGTTTCCTCGAGGTCCGTAGGGCATCCTGACCTGGGTGTTCCTCGTCCTTCGAAGGCAGCGATCTCGAGTTCCGGGCTCGGGGGTAGGGCCAAGGGCCGTGCTCCTAATCAACCTCTCGGAGAACGTGACGTCGGCCGACCGAAGAGCGACCCCGGAGGGCGTCGGTG
The DNA here is from genome assembly GCA_050013595.1 of Thermoplasmata archaeon. Taxonomy (GTDB): domain Archaea; phylum Thermoplasmatota; class Thermoplasmata; order Lutacidiplasmatales; family UBA184; genus Lutacidiplasma. The sequence continues at coordinate 58,418 of JBEKEY010000001.1, forward strand.
ACCGGCCCTCGGACAAACTCCGCCACGCCGGCACTGAACGACGCACGACAGACGTAGTCGGCGCATGCGAGCACTTGGGGACGAGCGTTGCGGACCGCGCCGGACAACGTTGCGGCACGGAGAAGGGGGATGTCGTTCTCCCCGTCCCCCACCGCCGCGAACGCCGAGGATTCGAGATGGAGTCGGCCGATCGCCGACCGCACCCCCGAGGCCTTGGAGATCCCTTTCGGTAGGATCATGACACGGTCCACGTTCGGGACGAGGTAGACGCCGAGTCCTTCCAAGAGCGTCGCGATCTTCGACCCCTCGGACCTCGGCACGGAAACCACGACTTCCCCGCACTCGACGTTCGCCCACGGAGCCCCTGCCAGGCGACGACGCACTCGGGCGGCGGTCGCCCGGCCGATCACCGTGACGCGACTCCCCGCCGGGGCCTCGATCACCGCGCCGTTCTCCGCGACCACGGCGTCGACGTACCGCAGTTCGTCCGCGAACGCCGACAGCACGTTGTATTCCCGTCCCGAGGCGAGGATGACCTTCAGCCCCATCCGTTGGCAATCCTTCAGGACCTGGGACGCCGACTTGAGACCCTTTCCTTCGGGAGAGATGAGGGTCCGGTCGAGATCGACCGCGAGGGCGGCCAGCTCCCCTCTGGATCTCAGGGATCCGCCAGCGGCGTTCCTCATCGACGGGTTTCCCCGTGATCGTCCCGTCCGACCCACCTCTCGGGGGGAGACGAGAAACGGCTAAGACAAACGGCTACCGTTTCGGCGGACGGGTGCGGAGGCGCCATGGTTCTTACGATCGCTCAGACGACGTGGCAGTTACCCCTTGCGCGTCCGTGGGTCGCCTCCACCGCCCGTCCTCGCCCGGGGGCCGAAGAGACTACCGCCGTTCGACCGAACGACTGCTCGGACGTGTGAACTCGGATGGGATCTCCTCGGAATGCGGGATCTCCGGCCGCCGTCGGACCTCAGAGTTCCGCATCGATCCCCGAAGGGGGGTCGCGTGCTCGGGGCTGGCTCAGCCTCTACGATTACGGGCTCATCGGCAATCTGTACACCGGAGCGCTCATTGCCCGCGACGGTTCGATCGATTGGGCATGTCTCCCTCGCTTCGATAGCCCGAGCGTGTTCGGACGGCTTCTCGATCGAGAGCAGGGCGGGTTCCACCAGGTCGGTCCCCAGGGAAGCTACACCGCGCATCAACAGTACGTGACCGGCACCAACGTCCTCACCACGCTGTTCGAGCTGCGACGGGGACTCGTGCTGGCCCTCACGGACTTCATGCCCATGGGCCCGTCGATCGCCCTTCCCGAGGGCGAACCACGCATCGTCCGCCGACTTATCGCGAGGGGGGGACCGATCGACGTAACGGTGACTGTGGACCCCCGGTTCGATTACGCTCGCAAATCGACGGTCTGGACCTTTGAAGGCGGCAATCTCGCGCGGGCGGAATCCGGATCCGACCGACTCGCGTTGACGTCCCCCTGGGGCTGGGAGCAACGGGGGCGGGGTGCGGTCTCTTCGGGTACGGTCGTGCCGGGGAGTCCGCTCTTCGTGCAAGTCCGTTGGGGCGAGCCGCCCGCACCGGACCCTTCGCCCACTGCATTGCTGTCGATCACGGACGCCTATTGGCGCGGATGGGTCTCGTTCGAGGACGCGCCGCTGCGTCGCGTCGCGGCGCGTTGGCACCCCTGGGTCGAGCGCTCCGAGCTCGTCCTCAAGTTGCTGTCGTACGGGAACACCGGCGTCTTCGTCGCCGCCCCGACGACCTCGCTGCCCGAATGGCCCGGTGGGACGCGGAACTGGGATTACCGGTACGTTTGGATCCGCGACGCCGCCTTCACCGCCCAGGTCTTCCTTCTGCTCGGGCACATCGCCGAGGCGCGGGCGTACGTTGGCTGGGCGTTCGACCGGGTGGCCGCCCTCGGGGAACGCGACGAGGTTCCCGTCATCTACTCGGTCGACGGCGGTCGCCCGCCGGCCGAAGTCGACCTGGACCATCTCGAGGGGTATCTCGGGTCGCGGCCGATCCGACTCGGGAACGCCGCCGCGGGGCAGCGTCAGCTCGATGTCTACGGCGAGATCCTGGATTCCGCGCTGCTCCTTGAGCAGGCGGACCCGGCGTTCGTTCGGGAGCGTTGGCCCCTGATCGAGCGTTTGGCCCAGCGGACGACCGAGCTCTGGTCCCAGCCGGACCACGGGATCTGGGAGTTCCGGACCGAGCCGGCCCATTACGTGCACTCGAAACTCATGTGCTGGGTGGCTCTCGACCGGTCGATCCAACTTGCCCAGGCGTTCGGAAAGACCGAGCCGCTGGACCGCTGGGGAAGGGTCGCCAACGAGATCCGGGCCGCGATCCTTTCGCACGGATACGACGAGAAGCTCGAGTCGTTCACGCAAACGTTCGACCGGCCCTCCTTGGATGCGAGCACCTTGCGGATCCCGATCACGGGATTCCTGCCCCCGAACGACCCGCGCGTGCTCCGGACCATCTCCGCGGTGGAGAAGGCCCTCGGTCACGGTCCGTTCCTGCACCGGTACGAGGGGGAGGACGGAATCTCGGGTCCGGAGGGGGCGTTCCTGCTCTGCTCGTTCTGGTTGGTCGAGTCACTCGCGAAATCCGGTCAAATGGACAGCGCGCTCGGCCACTGGCGGGCCCTGTTGGACTCGGCGGGCCCGCTCCTGCTGTTCTCCGAAGAGTTCGACCCGACCGCGAATCAACCGCTCGGCAACTACCCTCAGGCGTTCACCCACATCGGGGTACTGCGCGCCGCCCTTGCCCTGGGACTGGTCGGTTCGGACCGATAGCGCCCGCGGGGAGCTGACCTCGCCGCGAATCTCTACAGGGCACGGTCGGTTGCGTGAGCTCGGTTCCCTTCGATAATCACGATGGCAGCTGGGCTCGCTTCCCGCGCACCCTACCCGCACATTCGGCCAATCCGCGGGCAACTCGCCCCCGGCTCCGACCCCACGCACCACGAAGGGCAAACACCCAACTACGTCGGGAGGCCTGCCCCCACTCGTGGCGCGTCGCAAAGCCGTCCCCCCAACGCCTTCCGGCCGCACTCCTGCGGCGACCACGACCGCCACGGCTCGAGAGGGTTCTCAGCTTCGTGTGAACGGGAAGAAGTATCCGGTATCGCTCGACCGGGACCGGAGCCTGCTCTACGTCCTTCGGGAAGAATTGGACCTCACCGGCACCAAGTACGGTTGCGGGGAAGGCGAGTGCGGCGCCTGCAAGGTCCTCCTCGACGGGGTCGCGGTCCGGGCCTGCCAAACGCGCATCGGTGAGGCGGTCGGCCGATCGGTCACGACGATCGAGGGCCTCGCTCAAGGAGGCCGCCTGCACCCCGTTCAGCAGGCCTTCGTCGATGCGAGCGCCTTCCAGTGCGGGTTCTGCATCCCGGGCATGATCATCGCGTCGGTCTCGCTGCTCTCCCAGAACCCCCGCCCCACGGAGGAGGAGATCCGCGCCGCCATGGACGGGAACATCTGCCGCTGCTGCGGCTATCTCCGGATCGTCCGAGCGGTCCAAAGGGCTTCCGAACTTTCCGTGACCACGTCCCGGGGAGCGGCCCGATGAAGCGCCTCCCTTCCTCCTCCCCGTTCGACCGAATCTCCCCGACCGAACGGCCCTACTTTGACCGACTCGGGAACGGTCTCGTCGTGGTCCTCCCCCCTCAGGCCCCCGGCCCGGGGGGCTGGGGTCGTGGCGGACCGCCGCATGGCGGCGCCTGGATCCATCTGGGAGCGGACGGACGAGCGCGAGCGTTCACCGGCAAAGCGGATGTGGGACAAGGCACGCGCACCGCCCTCTCCCTCCTCGTCGCCGAGGAGCTTCGCCTGCCGCTCTCCGCGGTCGAGCTCACGATGGGGGACACCGACGTTTGCCCCTGGGATATGGGAACCTTCGGTAGCCGGTCGATGCCCGACGCGGCGCAACACCTCCGATTGACCGGCGCGGCCACGCGGAAGGTCCTGCTCGAGCTCGCCGCCACCACCCTCGGCCTCGCTCCGAAGGACGTGGTGCTCTCCGAGGGCCAGGCCCGCGGGACCGGTCGGGAGCCTGCGCGCTCCGTGACCTACGGAGACCTGGTGCAGGGACTCCGTCGTGTGGAGGTCGTCCCCGCCTCGACGCAGCCGCTTCCCCCGTCCGACTGGACGCGCGCCGGCCACCCCAGTCCGAACGTGGGCGGGGTCGAGATCGTCACGGGCGCGCGCCAATACACGTCGGACCTGCATCCTGCGGGCATGTTGCACGGAAAGATCCTCTTCCCTCCCTCGTACGGAGCGAAGCTCCGGCGCGTGGACCTTTCCCGGGCACAGGCCATGAGCGGAGTCACCGCCGTGCACGAGGGAGATTTCATCGCGGTGGCCGCGCCGGATAGGTTCGCGGCCCGTGCGGCCCTGCGGGCCCTTGACGCCGAGTGGGAACCCACTCCCCAGCCCTCCGACAAGGAGATCGTGACCTTCCTCCGCGCGCATCCGGCCCAAGGTGAGGACTTCTGGGACGTCATTCACCATACAACCGGGGATGTCGCCGCGGCGCTGGCCTCGGCCTCGGTCACGCTCCACGAGACCTACACGACCGCGTACATCGCGCACGTCCCGATGGAGACCCATACCGTGCTCGCCTCCTGGGAGGGGGACCGCTTGACGGTCTGGATGGGCGGTCAGACACCGTTCCGGGCCCGCGACGCCATCTCCGACGCCCTCGGGCTGAACCCTTCGAACGTGCACGTCATCACGCCTCCGACCGGCTCCGGGTTCGGGGGAAAGCACGCTTCGGAGCTCGCGGTCGGAGCGGCCCGGCTCGCGAAAGCGGCCGGCCGCCCGGTCCAGATCGCCTACACCCGGGAGGAGGAGTTCACGCAGGCCTACTTCCGGCCCATGGCTGTCATCGACATCCGCTCGGGGGCGAAGAAGGACGGGACGATCACGGCCTGGCAGTTCGAGGACATCAACGCCGGTGCGGCGGCCGCGCGCATCCCCTACCGGGTCCCGAACCAGAAGATCGGCAACCAGCCCGTGGCTTCCCCCCTGCCGCAGGGTTCCTACCGTGCCCTCGCGGCGACGGCGAACAACTTCGCCCGCGAATCGCACATGGAGGAGCTCGCCGCCCGGTTCGCCGCCGACCCCGTGGAGTACCGACTGCGTCATCTCGCCGACGACCGCTTGGCCGCGGTGCTGCGCGCGGTGGCGGAACGAGCCGGATGGGAGAAGAGGAAGGGACCCGCCACGAGCCGCAAGAAGAACGGCCTCGGTCGGGGCATCGCGGTCGGGCTCGAGAAGGAGGGCCGCGTCGCCACCTTCGCCGAGGTCCGGGTCCACGGGGATCGACGCCTCGAGGTCGTGCGGATCGTCACGGGCTTTGAATGCGGCGCGATCGTCCATCCGTCCAATCTGCAAAGCCAGGTCGAGGGAGGAACGATCATGGCGCTCGGCGGTGCCCTGTTCGAATCGATCAAGTTCGAGGATGGCCGTATCCTGAATCCCCGGCTCTCGCAGTACCGGGTTCCGCGGTTCCGCGACGTCCCTCCCATCGAGGTACTTCTCCTGGACCGACCGGACCTTCCCTCGCAGGGAGGCGGTGAGACCCCGCTCATCGCCGTGGCCCCAGCGATCGCGAACGCAATCTACGACGCAACCGGAACGCGCCTGCGCTCCTTGCCGCTGGCCCCCGACGGGACGGTACCGTAGCGACCGTATCCGGAACCCGGTGCGCCTTCCGAGACGCTCCTCGAAGCGGAACGCGACGCTGCCACGGGGGGCCTAAATACCGAGGCGCGGTCCGACGGGCGATGGTGGCCCGTCAGCGAACCACGACCCGAAAACCACCGAACCGGATTCGGGTTCCGCCCGAGCTGCGGATCGAGGCCCCGACGTCCCGCACGATCCGGGTCGACCTCGTCGAGGACCCGCACGCCCACATCGTCTGTCGGGCCTGCGGCCGTATCCAGGCCGTCGAGTTGACGGAGCTCGACCGTCACTTCCTGACCGAGCTCGCCGGGCATCACCCCGATGGCTGGAGCGTCGACGGGATCGCGTTCTCCTTGATGGGGGCGTGCCGCCGGTGCCGCGAAGGCCCTCGAGCGTAGGCCGGCCCCCGACCGACCCGGGGACGGCATGACCGGCTTCTTCACGTCGCCCCGCATCGCCTGGGGACCGGGGGCCGTCGAGCAGCTCAGCGGTCTCGGCGCGCGTCGCGCCTTCCTCGTGGTGGACCCGGTCGTCGCCGCCCACGATGGTCATCGTCGTGTCGTGGAAGAGCTCGCGAAGTCCGACACCATTGTCGAGGTCTTTCCGGTGGGCCCGGACTCGGACCGCCTCGACGCGGTCGGGGATCTCGCGCAACGGGTGACGGGTTTCGCGCCGGACTGGCTCGTCGCGGTCGGAGGCGGTCGAACGCTGGACGGGGCCAAGGCGGCCCGTCTTCTCCTCGAACGCCCCGGTCTTTCCCTCTCCGCGCTCCCGCCGGTCTTCGAGCTTCCCGACCCGCCCCGGTGCCGGTTCGTAGCGATCCCCACCACGAGCGGAAGCGGCAGCGAGGCCAGCTGGAGCGTCGACCTGCGGTCCGTCGAGGGAGATCCGTTCGAGCTCGCGCATCGGGCACTGGTGCCCGATTGGGCGATCGTCGACGTGGCGTTCGCCGAGGCGCTCCCGAACGACCTCCTGCGGGACGGCGCGGTCGAGGCGCTCGCCCAGGCGACCGAGGCGTACCTCTCGGCGTGGGCGAACCCGTTCTCGGACGCGCTCGCGTTCTCGGTGGCCCGGACCGTTCTCGATCGGCTTCCGCATGCCCTCAAGTGGAGCGACGACCCGGACGCGAAGGAGGCGCTGCACTGCGCCGCGACCCTCTCGGGCCTCGCGGCATCGAACGCCCAGCGGGGCGTGGCGCACGCGCTCGCCCGCGCGCTCGAGGCTCCCACCGGTCTACCCTACGCTCGTCTCCTCGGAATCGCGCTGCCGTACGCCCTCGATTTCGCGCATCCTTCGGCCCGGGACCGCCTCGAGTCGCTCGGGGCTGCGATGCGTCGGTCGGACGAGAGCTCGCCGCTCCCGATCGCCGCCCGAGTGCGCAAGTTCTACGAGAACATCCGCTTCCCGACCGACCTGAGAGCGGCCGGCGTCGCGCCGGAACGCCTGGCGGAAGGTCGTGCGAGCATCATCGCGAACGCTCTTCGCTCGCCGGGGGTGCTCGCGAACCCTCGGGTCCCCTCGGGCCTGGACCTCGAAGTCCTCCTCACGAGCATGACCGTCGGCGCGACCGTACGGTGACGCACCGCTCCTTCCGGAGTCGGGTAAGGTCGGTCAGATGCTCTCGGGCGAGACGGTGACCTTTCCCGCTCGAGCCGGCGTCAGGTCCTCGACCCGGGCCGGTGACTCGACCGCGCGGTTGATCGCGATCTCCGCGAGGTCGCTCGCGTAGAACGCGCTCCGTTCGAGGCTCTCGAGCACGTAGGCGAGGCCAACCGCGAGACGGCCGCGCTTCGAGGTGAGCTCGTGGAGGATGCTGTCCCGCTTCTCCGTGAGCAGGTGGGCCGCGTCGATCACATCGTTCGCCTTGTCGATGTCCCGCGAATCGAGACAATCGAGCGCGTCCGCGAGGGCCGTGGCGGCCGCCGCCGCCATGCGGTCGAGTTCCGTGACGAGGCGCTCGGGGGTCCGCTCTCGGCCGAGGATCGTCACGGTCTCGGCGATCCGGACCGCGTGGTCCGCGATGCGCTCGAGCACGCGTGACGCAAGAAGGTAGGTGGAACATTCGGGCAGGGTGAGGTCCACGATCGCGAGGATCCGCGCATCCCGCAACGCGCTCGTCACCTGTTTTTCGAGGAACCAGTGGAGCCGGTCGACCTCCCAGTCCCGTTCGATCACGTCCCGCGCGATCGCGGTGTCGCGCGCACGGAACGCGGCCATCGCGTCCGTCTGCATCGCGCGCACCATCTGGTGCATCCGCCGGATGATGGACGGAATCGGGAGCGGGTTCTGGCCGACCACGTCCTGAAGGATCACCGACTCCGCGGTCTCCTCGAGGATCTCGGGCCCGATCATCCGTTGGGCAAAGCTCCGGATCACTTCGCGCGTACGGGCGCCCATCCGGCCGGGAGTTCGGATCTCGAGGAGCGGGTAGCCGGCGATGTACTCGCCGATGAGCCGCCGGAAGAGATGCTCTTCGTTCATCTCGTTCCGGACCTCGACCACCCTCCGTTCCATCTCGGAGGGGTTGGCGGACTCCGCGAAGACCGTGAGCGAGCCGTCCGCGCGCGGCGTGAAGAACAGCACGTCCCCGGGTCCGAGACCGCGGGCGGTCACCCAATTCTTCGGCAGGGAGATGATGAAGGTGGAGCCGCCCGTCTTCTGGATTCGGCGACCGTGGAACCCGCCGCTGCTACGCATTGACCGTAGTCGGGCCGACTATCTATTCTCTATATAGCCTCGGCCAAACCTCCGGCTCTACCGGCCGAACTCCGGGCCCTCGTTCGATTCCTTCGCGGACCCTAAATACGCGGGGCGAGGGTGTCGAACGGTCGCTCAGCATGGGGGAGCCGAACCGTCACTTCCTGTTCCGCGGTCGGTCGCGCTCGGCCCGAAACGGCGAGACCCTCCTTCTCGCGCTCGCGCGCGACCGGCTCCCGTTGCTTCGTCGCTCCATCCAGTACCATCGGCCCCAGGGTCCCTTCTGCGGGATCGGCCACTGTGCCGGCTGTCTCGTGCGGGTCAACGGCCGCCCCAACGTCCGCGCCTGCCGCTACGAACCCGCCGAGGGGGATTCCGTGACGACCGAGAACGCGTGGCCGTCCCCCGCATGGGACGCGTACGCGATGGTCGGTCTCCTCACGCCCGGCGGGGTCGACACGCTGCACGGGCTCCGGCGACCGGCCTGGGCGACCCGTCTCTACCAGCGAGTGGTCCGTCGATTTGCTGGCACGGGGGAGCCTCCGACCGAGGCTGCCGCCCGCGCGCTCGTCGCCCCGGCCGTCGAGCGCTCCGGCGACGTCGTGATCGTCGGTGCGGGCGACGCCGGTCGAGCGGTGGCGTCCGCTCTCGTTGCGATCGGGGTCCGACCGATCGTCCTCGAGCGGAATCTTCGTGCGCTGCCCGTCGCGGGAGCGGACCTGCTGACCGCGACGACCGCCGTGTTCCTCCCGCCCCCATCCGAGGCCGGCGAACGGCGGTTCACGCTCCTCGCCTTCCGAGAACCGGCCCAAGGGGTGCACCTCAACGCGCGGACCGTCGTGCTCGCGACCGGCGGCTACGACGCATCGCTCCTCTTCCGAGGCAACGACCAGCCGGGGGTCGTCACCGCGGACGCGGCGCTGTCGCTCGTGACCCCGTCGCACCCTCCTCCCTTCGAGCGGGCGGTGGTCGTCGGCGGAGGCCCTCGCGCGGCCGAGGTGTTCGCGCGGTGCGCGGACGCGGTCGAGGCGGTGGTCGCGCCGGGGGAGATCCGCTCCGAGGTCGTTCGCGCCGCGGCCGACGCCGGCGTGCCGCTCTATCCGCGTTCGCTCCTCCTGGGAGCCGACGGACGCCGACGGGTGCGCGCGGTCCGGGTCCGCGCTCGGGGAAGCGGGACCGAGACCCGCATCGCCTGTGACGCGGTCGTTCTCGCTCACCGCAGGGTCCCCCTCACCCAACTGTTCTTCCAGGCCGGCGCGACGATGGAATGGCACCCGAACGTCGGCGCGTACTTCCCGAGCGTGAGCTCGAACGGGGTGACGAGCGTCCCCGGTCTGTTCGTCGCCGGATCATCGGCCGCGAGCGTTCCGGACTCCGACCGAGCGGGCCACGCTCGGTCCGTCGCCGACGCGGTCGCCCACGGCACGGTCTCGACCACACCGCCCGTGGTCCGTTCTCCCGGCGGCCCTCCCACGGAGCTCCTCGCCTACTATCGCGAGCTCCTGCGCGTTCCGGGTCACGGACGCTGGGTGGCCTGCCCCTGCGTCGACGTCCTCCTTTCCGAGGTCGAGGAGGCCGTTCGATGCGGGTACCGCGGGATCGAGGTCATCAAGCGATACTCGGGTCTCGGCTCCGGGATCTGTCAGGGCCGCTACTGCCTACCGGACGCTCTCCTGCTGCTCTCGATCCTCGAGGACCGACCTCCTCCCGAGGTCGGTTACATCACCCAACGACCTCCGGTCGTTCCCACCCCGCTCGCCGCGTTCGCCTCCCTTCCGCCGCTGCCGACCGAGAGCGTTCTCCCATGACGTTCGCGCGGAACTCCTATCGCACCGTGGTGGTCGGCGCGGGTATCGTCGGTCTCTTCACCGCCTACCATATCGCACGGATGGGCAGCGGGCCGGTGCTCGTCGTCGATCGCGGGTTCCTGTCGGGGGGAGCCTCCGGCCGCAACGGCGGCGGGGTCCGCCAGCAGTGGGAAACCCGCGGGACGGTCCGTCTCGCCCGCGAGTCGGTCGAAGCGTACCGCCACTTCGGACGAGAGTTCGGATTCAACATCTGGTTCCGTCAGACCGGTTATCTCTTCCTGGCCGAGAACGACGCCGAGCTCGCCCGCCTACGGACCGTCCACGCGCTCGTCGCCTCCGAGGGCCTCGCCTCGAGGGTCCTCGATGCGACCGGCGTGGCGCGCTTCGTCGAAGGGATCGCCCCGGATGCGGTCGTCGGAGGTACGTACCTCGAGAGTGACGGTATCCTCTACCCGTTCCCCGCGATCTGGGGCATCTACGAGGCCGCCCGCTCGCTCGGCGTCGAGGTCGCGCTGGGGGTCGAGGCGCTCGGGGTCGAGGTCCGGAACGACCGGGTGGCCGGCCTCCTCACCTCGCAAGGTCCCGTAGGAACACCGACGGTCGTGAACGCGGCAGGGGGGTGGTCGGGCGACTTCTCGCGCCGGTCCGGGCTCGAGGTCCCGAACGTCGCGACGCGGCATGAGATCCTCGCGACCGAGTCGATGAAGCCGTTCCTCGACCCAATGGTCGTGCGCGTCTCGGACGGACTCTACTTCAGCCAGTCGATGCGCGGGGAGATCATCGGAGGACTCACGCTCCCGCACCGTCCTGGAACGTCGCGGGGAACGGGAAGCTCGCCCGCTTTCCTTTCCGCCATGGCCCGCGCGCTCGTCGGTCTTCTTCCCCGGCTCGGCGCCGTGGGGGTCCTGCGAGCGTGGTCCGGGTTCTACGACGACACGCCGGACGGATTCCCGGTGATCGGCGAGGACCCGCGTCTTCCCGGCTTCGTTCACGGGAACGGCTTCGGAGGCCACGGGTTCATGCTGGCCCCGGCGACCTCGCGCCGCATCGCGCTCGCGGCGCTCGGCCAGGCGACCGACCTCGACCCCCACCAGTTCTCGCCGGGCCGGTTCGCGACGCGGCCCGTCGCCTCTGCCGCCGAGCGACTGCAGCTCGGTTGACCCGGACTCTCCTCCGGAACGCTATTGAACGCGTGGCCCGCTCCCGCGTCCGTGATCGGACAGTTCCCGTGGGACCCGTTCCCTCCCTCGGGTGAACCGGACCCGAAGGGCCCGGACCCGGTCCAGACGATCGCGTTCCGGGCGGCCGTCACGACCGCGGACGCCTACCGGTCGGTCCGGCTCGCGCTCCGGCGCGAGAGCGGCTCGCTACGCGTCGGCAACCGGTTCGTTACGGACGGTCGCTATCGGCAGGTGGCGTTCCTCGCTTTCGGGAACGCCGCGAACTCGATGGCCCTCGGAGCCCTGCATGCCGTCGGCGACCGATTGACCCAGGGGTTCCTCGCCGGGCCGGAACCGGTCGCGCCTGAGATCCCGTTCCGGGGCGTCCTCGTTCCTCCCGGGTGGGGCGGCGCGCCCGAGGCCGCGGAAGCGTTCGCCGCGGCTACCGAGCTCGCGGCCGGGCTCTCCGAGCAGGACCTGCTGCTCGTCCTCCTGTCGGCGGGCGCGGTCCGCTCGCTCGTCCAGCCACCGAAAGGCATGGGAACACCAGAGTTCGGGAATCTCCTTCTGGAGGCGTACGGTCGCGGCGCCACGGGCACCGAGGTCGAGCTCCTGATGCGAGTGCTCGGCGGCGGCGGCGTCGGCGGTCGTCTCGCGAGCGCGATCCCCCACGCGGACGTGGCAACGCTCGTCGTCGACCGCGGCGACGGGGCGAGACTGCTCGGCGGCGGACCGATGCACCCGCTCGGGGCGACGGAACGGACCGAATGTCGGCAGGTGCTGACGCGCCTAGGCTTGTCGGACTCCCTTCCGCCGAGGGTCCGGGAGGGAGTCGGGTCCGTCGATGTCCCGGCCGCTGGGTTCCCCGACCGGATCGCTCGCCCCGTGATCGTGGCAAGCCCGGGCGACGCGCTCCGAGCGGCGGCCGACGCGGTCTTCGACAAGGGATGGACGAGTCGGCTCGCGTTCCTCGCCTTGCGCGATGCGCCGGCCGCAGCCGCGGTGCAGTTCCTGACCCGCGCGGAGGAACTCTATTCCGCGGAGGGACTGACCAGCGACAGCCGAACGAAGGGCGTCGGCGCGTTCGCGATGACGACCCTGGGCCTCCCGGAAGGAGTGGACGAGGGGCCCGCCTTCGGCGAGTTCCTCACCGCGGCCCGGGAGAACTTACGTCGGCGGGAGATGAGCGCGGGGCTCTTCCGGACCTCCGGGGCGATCGGAGCCTCCGAATACCCGGCCGGCGCGGTCGTAGGCGCCCCGACCGACCTCGATTCGCACGTGAAGGCCGATCGGGCCCGGGTGGTCGCGATGCGACGCGGGATCACGGATGTCGGAATGCTGGCGGTCGCGCTCTTCCCCACGCCGGTCGCGGAGAGCCGAGCCGCCCGAGCACGCTAGCGGTTCCCCGGGGCCGCGCTGCGCTCGGCGTTCGCCTCGCCCTCTTGGAAGTGGCGCTTGAGGGCCATGTACTCCGCGAAGGAGATCTCCCGACGGGCCCGAACGGCCCCGGCCTGCTTCAACGAGTCGATCCGGTAGGTCTGCAGCAACTCCGACACGGGACGGCCTCCGCCGTCCGAACGCCCTGCCAGCGCGGGAGTCGCGGCGATCATCGGCGTCTCGAACCGTGGCTCCGGGGCCGGGGTCGGCAGTTCCGCCGGAGCCGGCGGCGCTCCCAAGTACTCGACCAGCCGAGCGTGCTCGCCCGCGGTGAGCTCGCCCTCGCCGAGCAGGAGGTCCACGAGCTCGCGCTGGCGCGGCCGATAGGTCTCGACGAGCTCGGTCAGATCACGCTCGGGGCGGGCGGCCATCGCCGCGGCGAGCGGGGGGCCGATGAGCCCGTCCAGGTCGGCCTGAAGGTCGTCGAGCGCCCGGGCCAGTTCCGAGTTGTCGGGGCTCGATCCGTCCGGCGTGATCTCGAACCGGGCCGAGAGCCGTACCGACCCGGCCGACGGTGCGTCCGCACGCAGCGGACGCTCGACCGTGAGCTCGACCTCGCGCCGTCGTACGGGCACGGCGGCCAACGGTCGAGCGCGGAGAAAAGGTACGCCCGCACGATGAAACGCGAATCGCGTTCTCTCGAGTTACCACCGTTCACTTGCTTTCACACAGTAACTATAAAAAGGTCCGCGGCCCTACGTCCTCCGAGGCGAGACCGATGGAGACCGAGCGCGCCCGGCGAACCGTACCCGCTCATTCGGGGGCGGCGGACACCTGCGACTCGGCCGACGGGCGACACCTATGCCCGGTCCTCGCGGCGGTCGGCGTCATCGGGACCGAGTGGCGTCTCGCGATCGTTCACCGCCTTCTCGAAGGGCCCCAACGGTTCAGCGAGATCCTGAAGTCGAACCCGCGGCTCAACGCGAAGACGTTGAGCGCGACCCTGAAGTTCCTCGAGGGCCAGGGCGTCGTGCAGCGCACGGTCGTGAGCACCCGTCCGTTCTCCGTCGTTTACTCACTGACGGAGATGGGCCTCGGTCTCGCGCCGGCCGCGCGGGAACTTCGGGCCTGGGGCGAGCGCTGGCTCCTTCCCCGAGCCGCGCAAGCCAGCCGCGCCTCCGCCTCCGCCCGACGGCCGCCGGCGATCCAGGGGGAACTTCCCCGGATCGTCATCGGCGAGTCGGACTCGCACCGGTCCCGATAGCGGAACGGCTTCCTCCCGAGCCGTTTCACGACCTCCCGTCCGCGGTTCAAATACCGCGAACGGCCGTGGTTGTTGTGCAACCACCCCGGGAAGGTCCTTCCATATCGCCGCAAGGGGACGGCACCGCGTCCCAGGCGTGCGAGGGACCTTTCCACAACCGGTCCTGGGTAACTCTCCTCTCGGGCCCGAGGTCCCTCTTAATCTTCCCCTCGGTACTGAAGTCGACCGGCTCCATGCCCGCGAAACCTCGAGTGAAGATCTCGGGCCTTTCCCCTCCCGTTCTGGCCGAGCGGCGACCGGTCGTCGACACCTATCATTCCGTCTCGGTACCCGACGACTACCGTTGGCTCGAGGACGGGAAGGACCGCGAAGTACGTCGATGGACCGCTGCGCAGAGCGCTCGAGCCCGCGAGTTCCTGGATGCGCTGCCGCAGCGCAAGGCGATCGTCCACCGATTTCAGGAGCTCTCGCGAAAGGGGTTCGCCTACTACGGTGGGTTCCAGTGCGCCGGGGGCCGCCTCTTCGCCCTCAAGTGGGACTCTCGCAAGAATCGCCCTCGGCTGGTGGTGTTCGATTCGCTCGACGACCTGGGCCGGGAGAGGGTCCTCCTCGACCTGGAACAGCTCGCCCGGCCAGGGAGCACGACCGACATCGACTTCTTCGTGCCGTCCTGGAACGGCCGCCTCGTCGCCGCGAGCCTCTCCGAAGGTGGGAGCGAGAAGGGGGACGTCCATCTCTTCGATGTCTCGTCGGGAGAACCGCGGGATGAGGTCGTGCACCGGACCCATGGGGTCGGGGGAGGTTCGGTGGCCTGGGCGCCCGACGGCCGCGGATTCCTCTACGTTCGCTATCCCCGCGCGGGAGAGCGACCCCCCGAGGACCTGGACTTCTACCAGCAGGTCTACTTTCACCGTCTCGGAAGTTCGGACGAGGACGACACCTACGCGGTCGGGAAGGAGTTCCCGCGCATCGCTCAGGTACGGCTCGCGAGCCACCCCGAACGGGAACAGTATCTCGCCACGGTCGCCCACGGCGACGGGGGCCAGTACGAACATTGGACCGGGGACGGGACGCCCCGATGGACCCGGGTGAGCGACCCGACGGACGAGGTCTTCCGTGCCGAGCTGGGCCGGGACGGCCACCTCTACCTCATCTCTCGTACGGGGGCTCCCCGGGGCTGTCTCCTCCGCGTGTCGAAGCGGAACGGAACGGTGGCGGACGCCGAACCCTTGCTCCCCGAGCGGGATTGGATCCTCGAGGACCTGGCCACGACTCCGCGCTTCCTCTTCCTCAAGGAGCAGTTGGGCGGCCTCGGGCGGTTAGAACGGCTCAATCTGCGGACCGGGGCCGTCGCCGAGGTTCCCCTCCCGCCGGTCTCCGCTATCCGCGAAATGACCCCCCTCGACGCCGACCGGGTGTTGTTCGGCGTGTCCACGTTCCTTGCTCCTCCCTCGTACTTCGTCGCCGCGGGGAAGGGCGCTCCGTTACCCACGCCCCTTTCCTCTCCTCCGCCCGCGGACCTTTCGGGCTGGGACGTGGTCCGCGACCTCGCTACCTCGAAGGACGGGACCCAGGTCCCGATCAGCATCATCGTACCGAAAGGATGGGTGCGAGACGGAACGCGGCCCCTGCTGCTCACGGGATACGGGGGGTACGGGATTCCGATGTCCCCGTCGTTCATCGTCTGGTGGCTTCCCTGGTTGGAAAGCGGCGGCCTGCTGGCCGTGGCGAACCTGCGAGGCGGCGGCGAGTTTGGGGAGAGCTGGCACCAGCAGGGCATGCTCACCCAGAAGCAGCACGTCTTTGACGATTTCATCGCCTGCGCCGAACACCTCCTTCGGCAGGGCTATAGCTCGAAGGACCGGCTGGGGATCTACGGGGGAAGCAATGGGGGACTTCTCATGGGAGCCGTCCTGACCCAGCGACCGGACCTGCCCCGGGCCGTCGTGGCCGACGTCGGCACCTTCGACATGTTGGGCTGCGAGCGAGAACCGAACGGGCAGCTCAACGTGACGGAGTTCGGCACCGTGAGCGACCCCGATCAATTCCGGGCGCTCTACGCCTACTCCCCGTACCACCACGTGCACGACGGGACCCCGTACCCGGCGGTACTGCTCTCGACGGGAGAGAACGACCGGAGGGTCGACCCGATGCATTCGCGCAAGATGGCGGCTCGCCTCCAGGCCGCGACGGGGTCGAACGAGCCCATCCTGCTCGCGACGAGCGGGAGCTGGGGACATGGACCCACGTCCGTCGACGCGATGATCGGGCTCTTCTCGGATCATCTCGCGTTCTTCACCGACCGTCTGGGCCGCGCTCGTGCTCCGTCGGCTCGCTCCCCCGACCTCTAGCGGACTCTCCGGTCGTTCCTCCCTCCCTCGGCCCGGCGCTGGACCTCGTAGCCACGCCGGGTGACCCCTCACCGTTCACTGTTCAGCAACCCGCGAACGAACGTGGTCTCGGAAGGCTCTCCCCGCGCGATCCCCCATGGCGTCGCGCGTTGCCCCCTCCGCCTCACTCCGCGTTCGACCACTGGGTCGATACACGGACTCTGTCGGACCCCGATGCGCCCCGTCGAGACCCCCGAGCCGGACGCCTCCCGGACCCCAAGACCGCACCCGCGGTCTCCGGTCCCGTGAGCCGCTGCCGGTTCTAACTGCCCAGTGACGGCGTCGCCGCGAAGGACGAGGGGTCCTTCGAGGACGCCCCCCGTGAGCGGACGCCCGGCCGGATGCGTCGGGGGCCCGGAGCGCGGGGTGGCGAGCCGTTCCTGAGCTCCTTCCCGGCCAACCGCCGGAGCCCGCTCTCCCCAGCCCTGCGACGCTCCGGCCGCCGGGCGGGTCCTGGGGGGAACGGTCCCGGGCCCTCGAAGGAGGGTCCCCCGCACACCACTCCGTCCCGACCGGGACCCGCGGGAGGGGCGGTGGAGTTCTGGAAAACTTGGATGCCAAGCGCATCGTCCTAACGCCGAGCGAACCCGTTCCGAGCCAACCCCTTCCCGAACACGGCCGCCTCGGGGTGCACAAGGTCGGCGAGGTCCGTCTCCCGATCGCCGGTCCGTACTGTCCCCGCGCGCGTCTCTACCGATACCCCGACGGACGCCTGCTCTGGCTCGTCCGTCTGTGGGAACACGACCGCGCCATACCGCACGTCGTCTCGACCTGGGTGCTGCGCGAGTTCGCGCGCGTGAACGGCCTGGCCGGCCTGCGCATCGAGCTGGATGCCCTGGAGGAGCGAGCGAACGGCAGCGACCTACCGTGAGCTCGACCGGATCGGTCACGGTCGTCTGCCGCGCGACGCCGTCCCTCCAACGCCAGTGGTACACCGGTCTCGCGCGCCTCATCGCCTGCGCCCCACCCCCGGCCGCCGCTCTGTTCGAGACGACGCTCGATGGTGCGCCTCCGCGGGTCACCGTGCGACCCGCCGAGGTCATCGAGACGCTCCGCCGAAGCGTCCTCGGTCGTTCTGTCGGCATCGAGAACCGCCCCTCAACGGCGCCCGCGCCGCCGGCGTCGTACAAGCACGAACGAACCGGTTTCGTCGTGCGACCGAGAGACGCGACCGCCGAGCCGTCCGACGAAGAACGAGAGGTCCTCGACCGCGTGGGAATCGCCGCGGCGCTGACCCCCGACACGTGGCTCGGGCTACAGACGTTCTGGCTGCCGTCCCGACACGGGGGCCTCTGGGTGGCCCGACGGTTCCGCTTCGCGGCGCGTTCACGGGCCGAGGTCGACCGACATTCCCTCACGGTCGGTACGGCGGTCGCGGCGGAGTGGAGCCTTCGGGTCGGCCTCCCCGCGACGTTCCGGACCCGCCGTCTCGGTCACCGACGCGATTGGCGCGACGGCGGTAGCCGGACGGTTCCCCCCGACGGCTGGTTCGAGCGGTCCCCCGAGCTCGCGTCTCGGGCGGTCGCTCCCAGCGAGAGGGCCGGTACGGCGCAATCGGAGCGCCCGGTGGAGACTCCGGCCATCGTCCTCGGTGCTTCGGGTGCCGGCAAGACGACCTACCTCGCTCGCTGGGGGGCTCGGGTCGTGGGTCGTCAGGGTTCGCTGGTCGTCCTCGACGTGCACGGCGACCTCGCCCCGGCGATCCTGGACCGACTGACGACGGACGGCCGCCGACGGGTCGTGGCCGTCGATGCTACGCTCCCTCCCGTACCCGGAATCGCCGCGCTCGTCGCCGCCGGCTCTCGAGATCGGGCCGCCGCCCACCTGGTCGCCGCGCTCAAACGGCTCAGCCCCGACGGGACCGACCTCTACTGGGGGTTTCGCCTCGAGCGCATCTTCGATACCTTCGTTCGTCTCGCGTTCGAGTCCGGCGGGTCCCTCACGGACCTCTACGACCTGCTGACGAACCCCGACCGAAGGGACGCGGCCCGCCTTGCGACGCGGACTCCGGAGCTCGGACGATTCCTGGACGAGCTCGCGCCGGTCGTGCGCCGGAATCCCGAGTTCCTCTGGTCGGCCGCGACCCGTCTATCGAAGGTAGCGCTCGTGCCCGCCCTGCGGGAGCTGCTCGCGCCTGAGGACGGGGGCCTCGCCGTCGAGGCGCTGCTCGAGGAAGGACGTTCGCTCCTCGTTCGACTACCGTTCGCGAGCCTGGGTCCCGAAGCGTCCTCGTTCGCCGCGACGCTCGTCCTGGGCCGGGTCTACCTCGGGGTCGCCGCCGCCGCCGAGCGACGGGGGCATCCGGTGCCCGTAGCGGTCCTCCTCGACGAGGTGCACGCCTTCTCGCCGCGGCTCGTGGCCGAGATCCTCACCGAGGGACGAAAGTTCGGTCTCTCGACGGTCGTGGCGACACAGTACCCCGATCGTCTCTCGCACGAGGTCCAGAGCGCGGCGCGGGGCGCGCTCCGCGGGTTCGTCGCGTTCCGGGTCCCGCGGCCCTCGGCGAAGGAGGTCGGCGCTTGGTTGGGTCTGCGGCCGGAAGAGGCCGACGAGGTCCTCCCGAGCCTTCCGACCGGCGAAGGGCTCGTCCTCGACTCCTTCTCGGACGGAGTCCGGTCCGCGCCGCCCGAGGAGACCGCGGGCGCCCCCGACCCCACCGCGTGGAGATCGGCGGTCGAGACGACCCGACGCGAGTTCGCGGTCGCCGCGCGGAGCTTCGTGGAAGGTACGGAGGGGGACGCGCTGACCGAGCGGCTCCTCCTCGCCGTCCTCTCGAAGGTCGAACTCGGCGTGCGCGTCCGTCGGGAGGAACTGGTGGCGGTCGCAACGGCTCTTCCCGGCGACCGTCCCGACCCGGCCCTCCTCTCCGATCGGCTGGTGACGCTCGAACGGGAAGGCTACCTCGTTCCCGAAGGGGACGGGCTTCGCCTCACCGCGGCCGGGGAGCGGCGTCTGGGGCTCACGGTCCCGACGGGCGCGACCCGGGAGACCGCGGAGCACCGGGCTCTACTGATCGCGACCTTCCGGCTGTTCGCCCGTCGGGGTTACCGGCTCGAAATCCTCCGGCAGGGGCGATTCGATACGACGCTTCCGGATGCTCGTCTCCGGCAGCTCCCCGACCAGACGACGACGTACGTACCGTCCGAGCTCGCGGCCGCCATCGAGCTGTCGCGCCGTGGATGGGCGTGGCGGTTCTTCCGGGGCCGGGACGTCCACGTGGAGGCCGAGGTATCGGGCGCGCTGCGCGCCGAACGAATTCGCCACGGCGTCCGAAAGGCTCTCCACCGGGGGGCCTTCGTTCTCTTCGTCGTCGGCGATGCTCACCGGGCCCGGCGCGTGCGATCCGTCCTCGCTACCCTGGGTCTGGGGACCGACCGGGCCCAGGTCTGGACGCTCCGCCTTCCGCCCGGCACGACGGAGCGACCCTCGAGAACGAATCCGTAAGTGCGCGCGTTCACTGGGCTCGCCCGTGCGGGCGTTCGTGGCGATCGAGGTTCCGGTCACCCCCGGCGAATCCTCCCGGTCGGGCGCGCCCGAGCACCTCACCCTGCGGTTCCTCGGGGATATCGCGAACGAAAGGGTCGGGGCGATCGAACAAGTTCTGGCCCCGGTAGGAGCCCGGGTCGCGCCGTTCGACCTCACGCTCGAGGGGGTCGGAGCGTTCCCGTCCGCCGAGCGTCCGCGGGTCGTTTGGGTGGGCGCGACCGCGGGAGCGGCCGAGCTGGTCCGGCTCGCCGGTCGGGTCCGGGAGGCGCTCGCGGCCGAGGTCGCAGTCCCGGGCGAGGAGGCGTTCGTTCCGCACCTCACGCTCTTCCGGGTCCGCTCGGCGTTCGACCGCCGACGCGCGGAGGAGCTCCTCCGCGGGGAGGTCCCCGCTCCCCCGCCCCGCCACGTGCGTGTCGCGGAGTTCGTCCTTAAGGAGAGCGTGCTCACCCGCCTCGGAGCGACCCACCGGACCGTCGCGACCTTTCCGCTCGTGGGCCGGCCCTCGGACCGGGCCTAGCCGCGCGAATCACCCGGATTCGACCGCGTTCCGGTCCGCGACGAGCCGGCGCCACAGGTAGAGGGTAGCGTAGCTTCCCCACCCCGGATAGTACCGCTCCGCCCAGGCCCGGGCCCGCGCTTCGGGAGCGGTGCGACGCATCACTCCGTACTCCTCGAGCGCCACGCGGACCCCGAGGTCCCCGGCGACGAACACGTCGGTCCGGCCGACGCCGCGCAGGAGAGCGTTCTCGGCCGTCCAGCGACCGACCCCGGGCAGCCGGTCGAGGTGTTCGACCGCGGTCTCGACCGGAAGATAGGCGAGCTCGCCCGACGGGAGCGTCCCGTCCTCGACGGCGGCCGCGAGCGAGAGCAGCGAGCGACTCTTGACCCCGCTCAATCCGGTCGACCGTAGGCCCGGCTCCCCGAGCGAGCGAAGCTCCTTCGGGGTCGGCACCCGTGGAACCTCGACCCCGTGCGCCGTGAGGAACGAGCGGGTCGTCACGAGCAGGCGCTCCTTCATCGTGTGCGCCGCGCGCACCGACAGCTGCTGGCCGATGATCGCATGGATGAGCGCCTCGTAGACGTGCGCGTCGCGCGGTATCCGGAGTCCTCGGAACCGACGGTCGGTGCTTCGCAACGTCGGTTCCGCTCGGACCTGCCGGTAGAACTCCTCGATCGGGTGGTCGAGCGAGAAGAGCGCGCGCGCCGCGGCCCGCGCGGTCGGCCCGTCGGCGCCCCACGCCTCCACGCGCCATCGTGCCCCCTTCGGCTCGACGGAGAGGACCCACGGAGCGGCGGGAGGTCCCCACGCTCTCAGGAGACGGTCGCCGTCCTCGCTGAAGACGAGCGACCGGGACGAGTATTCGAGCTGCTCCCGCTCGGCCGGTAGGGAGGCGAGACGCGGCGGCGTGACCGAGGTGACCGTGGACGGGCTCACGTCGAGGGGATACGATGCTCCCTAAGAGACCGCCGGCCGCCCGGGGTCGCAACGTCCGGTCTCCCGAAGGAACGACGATATGGTTATGGGCCTCGGTACGACTCGTTCGGCCGCTTCCCGTCCGGGGAGAGGGGACTCGGGTGACCGTCTTCCGACCGCCGAACCGTATCCCCGCTCCGTCCCGCACGCTCCTCCTCACGGTGGTCGGACTCGGCCTGGTCGCCGCGATCGTGGTGCCGTTCGGACTTCTGGGCACGGCGACGAACCACGTCCCGCCCGGCTCCGCGACCGTTGCCGGCGCGTGGGGGCGCGACCAGCTCCTCGTCGAATCGGAAGGAGCCACCTCGATCGGCGCGGTCGGTCCCGTTCCCAGCGAGGGCGTCGTCGGCACCCCGATCACGATCGCCTGGCAGGCGCTCGACCTGGCGGGAGCCCGCGTCACCAGCTTCGCGGTCGCGTGCGACCTCACGGTCGCGCTGACCAGCAACGGCTCGAGCGAGCGTGCCTGGGTGAACGCGTCGACCGTCGGTGCGCTCGGTCGCTCGGCCAACGGAACCTACGTGGTGCCGGCCGCGGCCTGGAACGCGGGGGTGCTGAACTTGACCGTCAGCCTCGCCTCCGCCGTCCCGGTCACGATCCGCCTCTTCGGCCCGCTGCTGCCGGCCGTTCCCCCTTCGGTCGCGCTCACGGTCCTTCCCGACCTCGACCACCTCGTCCTCTACGACCCCCTGCCCCCGGTGTTTGTTCCAGGGGCGAAGGACACGTTCTGGCACGTGCGCGACCGGTTCGGCGACCCGACCCCGGGAGCGTTCCTGATCGTCGAGTACTCGACCGCTAACTCCTCGAGCACGACGTTCGTGCCCGTAACCTGGGTGGCCGGTGGCACGACAGGGGCGTGGGTGAACTACACCGTCCCGAGCGGCGGCAACGCGACCTTCCGGGTCACGGACGAGGCGAATGCCACGTTGATCGGCCCGGTCTCCCTATCGGGGCCGCCGAGCCCGGTCGCGCCGGTAAGCGCGTCGCTCTCCCCGTTCGTCCTCCTCGCGGTCGCCCTTCTTGCGGTCGGTGCGGTCGCCGCCATGGTGTCGCTCGTCTACGGTGGCCGCGCCCGCTCCGCGCCAGCCCGGGCGGACGATGAAGAGGATCTCCGGCGGCTCGTGGAGGGTCGGGAGACGATCGTCGACCTCGTGCGCCGGGCCGGCTCGCTCGGGCTCGCGGAGATCGAGGCGGCCTGGGAGCCCGCCCCCGCGCCCCCGGTGCTCGCCGACTGGCTCGCGTCGCTCGTGACCGATGGGACGCTCACCGCGTCCCTGGGCGAGGGGGGCCGGGCGCGCTTTGCGCTCGCGGAGCGTCCGGTCGAGGAGCCGAAGGTCACGTTCGATGAGAACGCGCTCGACCGCGAGATCGCCCGGCGCGACGCGGCGGTCGGCGACGAGCGCGAGGGCGACGGTGAGCCGAAGTCGTAGCGGAGACCGTTCCCGTCAGTTCATCCCATGAACGGGCGCCGCCAATCGTCCGGCAGGACCGCGGTCTCCTTGATGTTCCGCGGCGAGAGCCAGCGCAGAAGGTTCAGCACCGAGCCCGCCTTGTCGTTCGTCCCCGAACGCCGTGCGCCGCCGAACGGTTGCCGGGCCACGATCGCTCCGGTCGGCTTGTCGTTGATGTAGAAGTTGCCGGCGCTGAAGCGCAAGGTCTCCTCCGCGAGCGTGACCGCCCGGGTGTCCCGTGCGAAGACCGCTCCCGTGAGCGCGTACGGCGAGGTGGCGTCGCAGAGCTTCAGCGTCTCTTCGTACTTCGCGTCCGGGTAGACGTAGACCGTCAGCACCGGACCGAAGATCTCCTCCGAGATCAGCTTCCCCTGCGGGTCGCTCGTCCGGATCACGGTGGGCCGGACGAACCAGCCCTTCGCGCCGTCCGATTCGCCGCCCACGACGAACGAGTAGTCCTTCGGGTGCTTCCGGGCGAATTCGAGGTACTGGACGATGTTCGCGAAGGCGGGCTCGTCGATGATCGCCCCCATCAGGTTGCCGAGCGTGTCGACGCGGCCCATCGGGACCTTCGGTACCTCCTCCTTCAGGATCCGCTCGACCTCGGGCCACTGGCTCTCGGGGATGTAGGCGCGCGAGCACGCCGAGCACTTCTGTCCCTGGTACTCGAACGCGCCGCGCAGAAGGTTCATCGCGGTGCCGCGGACGTCCGCGGACGGGTGCATGAAGATGAAGTCCTTGCCGCCGGTCTCACCCACGATGCGCGGGAAGTTGCGATACTTCTCGAGGTTCGCCCCGACGCGCTTCCAGATCGCGACGAGCGTGTCGTAACTTCCCGTGAAGTGGATCCCGGCGAGCGCCGGGTGGTCGAGGAGGGTCGGCGCCTCTTTGCTCGGGAACGGCACGAAGTTGATGACGCCGGGAGGGAGGCCCGCCTCGAGGAGCACCTTGTAGATCTCGTAGTTCGAGAGGATCACCGAGCGGGCCGGCTTCCAGAGCGCCACGTTGCCGACCATCGCCGGTGCCGTAGGGAGGTTCCCGGCGATCGAGTAGAAGTTGAACGGCGGGATGGCGAGGACGAACCCTTCGAGCGGCCGCCAGTCGAACCGGTTCGTCTCCCCCGGATACTGGTTCGGCTGCATCTCGTAGATCTGGCGCGTGAAGTACGCGTTGAAGTTCCAGAAATCGACGAGCTCGGCGAGGTCGATCTCGGCCTCGTACGGGTTCTTCGAGTGGTTCAGCATGATCGCCGCGATGTTCCGCGTCCGGCGGGGGCCGGCCAGGATCGTCGCCGCCTTCTGGAAGACCGCCACGCGGTGGTACCAGTCCATGCGCGACCAGCGCTCGTGCGCGGCGAGGGCGCTCTCGGCCGCCTTCGTGAGTTCGGACGCTCCGGCGACGTGCGCGCGCGCCAGAACGACGTCGTGGTCGTCGGGGCACCGGACGTCGACGAGGTTCCCCGTGCGGACCTCCTTCCCGTCGATGACGAGCGGGATCTCTACCGTGGTCTTCCGCATCGCGGCGAGCTCCTCCTCGAGCTTGCGGCGCTCGGAGGAGTTCGGGGCGTACGAGCGGATCGTGTTCACGTCGTTGCTCGGCCGCTCGATATTCCAGATCATGAGGGTCGCGACGGGCCGGACGGCCCTAACGGTTTCGTGAAGTCCCGTTGATACGGAGTTAATGCGGGCCTCGCTCCCTCGAATCTCATAGCGAGGTGCGTCATGACGTCGGACCGGGTCGAACGACACCCCATCCTCGAGGTTCCGAAGAACCCCGAGATGGTGACGTTCACGTTCGACGGGCAGCGGCTCGAGGCCCGAAAGTCCGAGATGGTCTCCTCCGCGCTGATCGCGAACGGGATCCGCATCTTCGGCCGCCATCGTCGCGACGGCTCGCCGCAGGGCATCTTCTGTGCGAACGGGCAGTGCGCCCAGTGCCTCGTGCTCGCGGACGGACTGCCCGTCAAGGCCTGCATCACCCCGGTGCATCCCGAGATGGACGTGCGCCCGATCGAGGGCCTTCCCCGACTCTTGGCGGACGATGCACCGATGCACCCGGGTCGGCAGATCCCCGAGGTCGAGACCGACGTGCTGATCGTCGGGGGCGGCCCGGCCGGTCTCATGGCGGCGGTCGAGCTCGGCGGGAAGGGCGTCCGATGCGTGCTCTGTGACGATAAGCAGGTCCTCGGTGGAAAGCTGAGCCTGCAGACGCACAACTTCTTCGGCTCGGTCGACGACTGTTACGCCGGCGTGCGCGGGACCGACATCGGTCGGATCCTCGAAGCGCAGGCGCGAGCGCAGAAAACGGTCGAGCTGTGGACCGACGCTCCCGTCGTGGGTGTCTTTGAGGACGGCATGGTCGGGGTGCTGAAGCAGGGCCGCTTCACGGTGGTCCGGCCGCAATCGATGCTTGTCGCCGCCGGGGCGCGGGAGAAGGCGCTCGCGTTCGCGGGCGCAGACCTTCCCGGCGTCTACGGGGCCGGGGCCTTCCAGACGCTCGTCAACCGGGACCTCGTCAAGCCCTCGCGTCGGCTGTTCATCGTCGGCGGAGGCAACGTCGGTCTGATCGTCGCCTACCAGGCGCTCCAGGCCGGCATCGACGTGGTCGGCCTCGCCGAGATGCTGCCGGAATGCGGCGGATACAAGGTGCACCGCGACAAGATCCTTCGGCTGGGCGTCCCGGTCTACACTTCCCATACCGTGCTGCGAGCGGAGGGAACGGACCGGGTCGAGCGCGTGATCATCGCCCGCGTGGACGAGCACTTCCGGCCGATCGAGGGCTCCGAGGTCGCGTTCGAGGTCGACACCGTCCTCGTGGCGGTCGGTCTCTCCTCGGTCAACGAGCTCTACGAGGAGGGACGACGGCTCGGCATGAAGGTCTACTCCGCCGGAGACGCCCAGGAGATCGCGGAAGCCTCGGCCGCGATGTTCTCCGGGAAGATCGTGGCGCGGAAGATCCTTCAGGACCGGGGGGTCCCGGTCGAGGTCCCCGCCGAGTGGCTCACGATCCAGGCGATGCTGCGCTCGCACCCGGGTCCCGCCCTCGGATTCTATCCTCCTCCGTCGGAGATGACCGTCTATCCGATCCTTCGGTGCGCGCAGGAGATACCGTGCAACCCCTGCACGGACGTCTGCATCACGGACGGGATCACGATCGCCGAAGGGAACCTGCTCGGCCGGCCTCGTCTCACCGGGGATTGCGTCGGGTGCCTCAAGTGCGTCGCGATCTGCCCCGGATGCGCGATCACCCTCGTCGACAAGCGCCACGATCCCTCGGGGAATCTCGCTCGGGTGACCGTCCCCTGGGAGATGCCCGAGGAACTCGTCCACGTCGGCGACGTGGTGCCGACGACCGGGAACGAGGGCGAACCGGTCGGCACGGGCCAAGTGCTCCGGATCCTATCGGGAAAGTCGCTCAACCGCCGACGGTTGATGGTGCTCGAGGTCCCGTTCGCCGACGCGGAGAAGGTGGCGGGGGTTCGGGCCCGCGCGCCGGAGAGCCCGGCCGTTCCGGCGTTCGTGCCGCCCGTGACCGACGACGAGGTGATCGTCTGCCGCTGCGAGCGGATCACGAAGCAGATGATCGTCGACTACCTTGAGAACACGGGCACCCGGGACTTCAATGCCGTCAAGGCCGCGTTGAGGAGCGGGATGGGACCGTGCGGAGGCAAGACGTGCGCGGAGCTCACCGCGCGCATCTTCCGCGAACTGGGCGTGGACCTGAAGTCCGTCACGCCGCCGGTGCATCGGCCGTTCACCCAGGAGGTTCCGATGAAGGCGTTCCTGGTGGAAAGTGAAGGCGACCGAGCCGTTTGATGCCATCGTCATCGGCGCGGGGTCGGTCGGGAACCCCACCGCCTATTTCCTCGAGCGGGAAGGGGTCCGGACGCTCGTCCTCGACGAGCTCGCCTCCTCCGGGCAGGGACAGAACAAGGCAGCGATCGGCGGGGTCCGCGCGACGCACTCGGACCCCGCGAAGATCCGGCTCTGCCAGCAGAGCCTCGAGGTCTTCTCCCAGTGGAAGGAGAGCGCGGGGACCGACATCGGCTGGAAGAAGGGAGGCTACTGCTTCCCCGCCTTCGACGAGAAGGTCGAGACGACGATCAAGGGGCTTCTCCCCGTCCAGAAGCGCTACCGCCTCCACATCGACTGGCTCGACGCCGAGGGCATCCGCCGGGTCGTGCCCGGCATCAACGAGCACGGGCTGCGGGGCGGGACCTACTCTCCGGACGACGGGCAAGTGAGTCCGCTGCTCGCCGCCGAGTCGTTCACGAACGAGGCGGTCCGGCTCGGCGCCGTCTACCGCTACCACGAGCCGGTACGGTCGCTCATCCTGGAGGGCAACTCGGTCGTGGGGGTCCGCACGGAGAAGGGCGAATACCGCGCCCCGACCGTGGTCAATGCCTCCGGGGTCCGGGCCACCGAGGTCAGCCGGATGGCGGGCCTCGACATCCCGGTGGTGCCCGACAGCCACGAAGGCGGGATCTCCGCACCGGTCGAGCCGTTCCTCGACCCGCTCGTCGTCGACCTGCGACCGGGTCCCGAGGGCAAGACGATCAACTTCTACTTCGGGCAGGACGCGAACGGCCAGGTCATCTTCTGCTACACGCCCAAGGTGCCGATCGCGGGGACCAATCGGAACTCGACCTACGAGTTCATGCCGATCATCGCGGCGCGGCTCGTCGAGGTCATCCCGCGCCTGAAGAACCTCACGATCCGCCGGGTCTGGCGCGGTCTGTATCCGATGACCCCCGACGGGAGTCCGGTCGTGGGCAAGGCGCCGAACGTCGAGGGGTTCGTCCTCGGCGTCGGCATGTGCGGCCAGGGGTTCATGCTAGGGCCCGGGGTCGGCCGGAACCTCGCGTCGCTCGTCGCCCGAGGAACGCCGCTCATCGACCGCGAGGTCTTCGACCTCCTGAGCCCCGCCCGGGACTTCTACAAGGGCAAGAAGGAAGCGCTGAAGTGACCCCGTTCTAGGACGGGTCCCGTCCGACGAGGTCGTAGTAGCGGTACGCCGCCTCGCCCGCGCCGAAGCAGAACTTGAGGGTCGTGAACCCGCTCTTCAACTCCGCCGCCGCCCGGAGGACGTCCGCCTCCGATTTCCCCTTGTGCAGCAGGTCGTCGAACAGCTCGGCGATCCGCTCCATCTCCCGCTCGCGCATCCCGACGCGCGTGACCTCGGGCGTCCCGAGACGCACGCCGCCCGGATGCTTCGGGCTCTTGTCGCCGGGCAGGAGGTTCTTGTTCGCGATCACGCCCGCGTCCGCGAGGCGCTTCGCCACCGACTCGCCGCCGCCCTCCTTCTCGACCCGAACGGCGATCGTGTGCGAGCGCGTGAAGCCGAGGTTCGGCGCGAGCACGTCGAACCCGCGGTCGTGGAGCGCCTGGGCGAGCGCGCGCGCGTTCGCGACCGTCTGCCGGGCGTACTCGCGCCCGAACTCGATATGCTCGGCGAGGCTGACCGCGAGCGCGGCCATCGCGTTGAGGTGGTGGTTGCTCGTCACGCCCGGGAACGCGCCGCCCTGCAGGCGCTTCACGACCTCCGAGTCCTCGGTCGAGCCGAGCAGGATGCCGTGCTGCGGACCGGGGAGCGTCTTGTGGGTCGAGGCGCTCATCACCGTGCAGCCCTCGTGGAGCGGGTCCTGGAACTCGCCGCCCGCGATGAGGCCCAGCACGTGGGCCGCGTCGTACCAGCCGCGCGCCCCGATCTCTTCAAGGGTCGGCCGCAGCTCGTCGAGCGGCATCGGGAAGAGGAAGAGCGAGAGGCCGAAGAGGCAGACCTTCGGCCGGACCGCGCGCAGGATCTCGCGCGTGCGGGCGACGTCGATCGTCATCCGCTCGGCGTCCCAGGCGTAGTAGACGGGCTTCACGCCCCGCAGCCCGAACGCGCCGAACGACGCGCTCGAGATGTGCGCGCCGTCCGCGAGACGGCTCGTTCCCACGAGGTCGCCGGGCTCGGTGAGCGCCTTCAGGACCGCGAGGTTCGCGACCGTGCCCGAGGTCGGACGAACGTCCGCGAAGGAGCATCGGAAGAGGCGCTTTGCGAGCGCGAGGCAGATCTCTTCGACCTCGTCGACCTGCTCGTTCCCCTCGTAGTAGCGCTCGCCGGGCAACCCCTCGGCGTACCGGGAATGGAAGTCGCTGATGAGCAGCTCCTTCGCGTACGGGGAGAGCAGGTTCTCGCTCGCGATCAACGGGATCGCGTTCTCGAAGCGCTTCGAGTGACGCTTCACCGCGTCCCGCACACGGGAGACCGTCGCGGCCATCTCGCCCGGAGCCGGAGGCGTCATCGTGGACCCCCCCACCCCCCCTTTTCCTGTGGAACTCGGCGCCACCCCATGTCCTGCCATGTTGACCTGCTCGGGAATCGACCGAGGGGCCTCACCTCCTCGAGCCCATATATGGACCGTGGCCGTCCCCACGCTACCATGGCCGCTCCGGCACCCACCCCCTACCTACCTAGCTGGCCGGTCCACCGACGATTCTACGTACCGTACCACGACCTCGACGTGCTGAACCACCTCAATCACGCCGCCTACCTTCCCTACATGGAAACGCTCCGCTGCGACTACTACCTGCCCCTCCTCCCTACTCCTACCCCCGACCCTACCCAGATCGACATCATCATCGCCGAAGCCACCTGCCGCTACCTCGCTCCGGTCACCTACGGGGCAGAGCTCGTGGGCGAGGTCGCGCCCGCTCGTCCGCTCGGCCGGACGAGCTTCACTCTTCTCTACCGCTTCACCCTCGCCGGAACGTCCACCGTCACCGCCCGTGGCCGGACCGTCAACGTCGTCTACGATTATCCGAAGGGGACCAAGAAGGAGATCCCGCCCGAGCGTCGGGCCGTCCTCGAGCGCGATGCGGTCGACCCCGCGGACGAAGGCTGGTAGAGGAAACCCTTCCAGTGGAAAGGGGGGGGTGGGGGGGTGACGTCAGAAGCCCGGGTGCACCGGGTCCCGGCGCGGCATCGGCGGGGGCCAGGGGAGGGGTTCGATGACCCCCGGTTCCTGAGCGACCGTCTCGATCCGGTAGAGGACCCCCGTGCCCTTGAGGGCGTCGTGAACCTTCCCGAGGCGTCCCTGGAACTCCTCCTCGTTCTCCCAGTCGAAGACCAGGTCATGGGGTCCGATGATGAACGACAGGCCGGCGATGGCATGCAGCCGCTTCGAGATCTCGAGCGGCGAGATGCTCTCCGGGGTGAAGTAGAGGTCCACGTAGCTACGCATGGCGCTGAGGTATCGTGAAAACGCGATCCTCTGCTACTTAAAACTCCCGATGGGGCGTCTCGGCCCCTCGGAAGTGCTAGGCCAGCAGGATTGCCATCCGGACGAACCGCGCGGTAACCCCGCGTGCCCCTCGGCCCCGTCGCCCCGCCAGCGTCGACGGGTCACGGTAAGGCTGCTCCCGTCAGGACCTGACCCGATGCCCGTGATGGATAGCCGCTAGGGCGCTCCTCCGAGCGCCCGTCGCAACACCCGCGGCCCGGCGGAACAGAGCGTCTACGAGGCGCCACGAGACGCACAGTTCGTCCGAACGTCGCTCCTGCCTGTCACCCCCGCTAAGGACGGTTTCGGTGTGTAAGGGGACGCCCAACCCCCCGGTCCAGCCTAGCGAGGGAACGACGCCGGGGCTCGTACTTAGCGCTTGGCAGGTCGGGCGAGCCTAGCGGATGTGCTCGAGGGAGAACGAGCCCAGGTTGAACGAGCGCTTCGTGTACGAGTAGCCGACCCACGAGCGCGCCTGGGCCTCCCCGATCCCGCGGATCGCGAGCAGCGTCTTCATCTGCTCGATCTTGAGGTTGATCGAACCGTCGACCATGTGCTCGAGGGTCTCGAGGTCGCTTTCGGAGTGCATACCGCTGTCGAGCTGGTAGTAGCCCACCGCCCCGTCGATCTTCCGCCGACCGACGAACGGCTGGAGGAACCGGAACGTCGCGGCGGTGTCGAGGTAGGCGGTGACGGTGGAGACGGATTCGAAGATGAGCCGGTACGTCGGGAACTTCTCCTTGAGCTCCTCCGCGAAGGAGTTGATGGTCTGCGAAAGCTGGTCGAGCATGTTCTTGTCCGTCGAGGAGAGGAACCGGACCCCCATACCGGTCGGTGCGGCGCCGACCGAGCGGGAATACAGGTCCACGTAGCGGAGCATCCCCTTCTTTTCCGCGTCCGCGAGCCCCGGGTAGAGGCCGGCGAGGTCCTCGCGGACCTGCAGGTACGTCTTGTCGGTCACGACCCAGATGGACGGGATCCCGAGCCGGAGCCCCTCCGCGGAGAAGAGGCGCGCGAGTACGTCCTTTCCGGTGTGGGCGGGACCGTTGACGAGGATCTGCGAACCGATCGGGAAGCCTCCGTAGAGCAGGTCATCGAGGCGGCGGACCCCGCTCTTCACTTTGGTCTCGCTGACCGTCGCGACCGCTTCCGCGTGCATCTTCTCCGCCTCGGCTTCGGCGGTGCGGCCGCTCATCCGTTCGAGCTCCTGGAGCCGTTCGCGCAGCTGTCCCTCCCGAGCGCGCAGGTCGTCCTCCTTCTGCGAGAGTTGGTGGCGGAGGTCCTCGACGCGACGGGCCTCGTCGCTCGCGGTGGACGCGCCCGGTCCGACCTCGCGGCGAAGCTCTTCGAGACGTCGGGCCTCGATGTCGAGCGCCTGCCGGCGCGTCTGCAGCTGCTGGTCGTAGGCAGCGAGCTCCCCCTCCTTGAACTCGAGGAGGCCCCGGCGGCGTTCGTTCTCCTCGGCGTTGATCCGGATCTCCTCAAAGCGCGTCCGCAGCTCGTTCTCGCGGCCGACGAGGTCGCGCTCGCGCTGCTCGGACTGCTCGAGGCGTCGGGACAGCTCCTCCGCGACCGGACCGCGCTCCTTCGTCAGGATCGATTCCCGGTCGCGGGCGGCCTCGGTCTGGCTCGAGAGGCTGCGCACGTCACCCTCGAGCTGGACGATGCGACGGCGGAGCTCGGTCTCCCGCTCGATGTACTCGTGCTCGCGCTCCGCGAACTCCTCGCGCAGCCGGCGGTCGACCTCGGCGGTCGCCTTCTCGACCGCGTCGGCCGTGCTGACGGAGGACACCAGGCCCTCGGGCGAGCCCGGCATGGGAGTGGCGGCCGCGGAGGGCGCGCGCTGTCCGTCCACGCCCTCGAGGGCGAGAAGACGCAGCTTCATCTCGGCGATCTCGTCGTCCTTCGAGCGGAGCGCGATCTCGCGCTCCTTCGCCTCGCGCCCCCGGACGTACTTGATGACGGCGATCGAGCCGCGCTTCACGTGCTCGACCTCGTCCTCGAGCTGCTTACGCTTCGCTCGCTCGTCGAACAATTGGCGCTGGAGGTCCTGGACCTCCTGGATCATCGTGGAGGGGTCGAACTGGTCGCTCTTCACCCGGTCGAGCAGGCCCGTGAGCCACCGCACGACGGTCTCTTCCCGCTCGAGCACGGGCGCGGTCGCCGCGAGCTCGGCCGGGGAGGGCGGTGCCGGACCTTCGGTCGGTCGGGGCGACGGGGTCGGAGCCGCCAGAGTCTCGGGGATCGGGCGGTCGGCCTCGGACGAGCGAATCCAGTCTTCCATCGCGCGGTCGTCGCCGTCGACCCACTTCCTCAGGACGTCCGCCGACTCCTTTTGCGCGACCTGGGGCCGCCGGCGGTGTCCCCGGTCGGAGCGACGGACCGTGCCGGCCCATCGCTCGACGATCCGGTCGGATTCGATCGCCGCGGCGGCTGCCCCCGTCTCGGACGGGAGGGCGCGGACCCGGGCCGCCTCCTCGGCGGAAACGCCGAGCTCGGCCAGGGCCTCGGTCGAGAGCTCCCGGGCCGCGGCGACGCTCGTCCGACCCGCCTTCACGAGCCGTTCGGCGGTGTCGAGGCTCACCCCCAGGGCGCGCGAGAGCTGCTCCGCTGGAGCGCTGGCCGACGGCACCACCGTAGCTACGGTCTCGGTCGAACCATCCATGGGAGGGGGTAGATACTAGCAGCTCGGGGGCTCTTAATAACCCCGTGCGCGGACGGAGCGCCTTCGACCGCCGGCGACCGGCCGACCTCTCTCCCATAAATACGGCCGGTCCTCGCTCTGGGCGCGATGGACATCGAGGAGCGCGTGGCCCGGGTCGTCCGGCACACGCAGGAGGTCGTCACCCCCGAGGAGGTGCGCGCCCTCTTCGCCGCGAAGACCCGCCCGAACGCCTACATCGGGTTCGAGCCGTCGGGCTCGCTCACGGTCGCCCACCTCATCACGACGCGCAAGATCCTCGATCTCGCCGAGGCCGGATGCGATGTCACGGTGTTCCTGGCCGACTGGCACGCGTGGATCAACGACAAGCTCGCGGGCGACCTCGGCCGCATCACCGCGGCGGGCCGGTACATGCAGGCGACGTTCACCGCCCTCGGCGCGGACCCCGAGCGCGTGACGTTCCGATGGTCGCACGAGCTCACCGGCTCGCCCGACTACTGGGCGAGGGTCGTGCGGGTCGCGAAGGCGACCAGCCTCGCGCGCACGAAGCGCGCGATGTCGATCATGGGGCGCAGCGAGGAGGAGTCGGAGCTCGACACCTCCCGGCTCTTCTACCCGGCGATGCAGGCCGCCGACATCTTCGAGCTTCCCGTCGACATCGCCTACGGCGGCATGGACCAGCGCCGGGCGCATGTCCTCGCGCGGGAGGTCGCGCACCACTACCACTGGCCCGTGCCGACGGCGGTCCACACCCCTCTGCTCTCCTCGCTGAAGGGAGGAGGCCGGATGAACCCGACCGACGGCGCGGTCGAGCGGAAGATGTCGAAATCCGACCCCGGGTCCGGCATAGCGATCCCCGCGAGCACGGAGACGATCGCCGAACGCATCCAGAACGCGTTCTGCCCGGCGAAGGAGGTCGAGGGGAACCCGGTGGTCGAGGCCGTCCGATTCATCGTCCTTCCGTGGGAAGGACGCCTGCGGGTCGAACGGCCCGCGAAGTACGGTGGCCCGCTCGAGTTCACGCAGGAAGCCGAGTTCCTCACCGAGTGGACGGCGGGCCGGCTCCATCCCCAGGACGTGAAAGGGGCGGTGGCCGCGTCGCTCGACCGGCTCATCGACCCCGCCCGCCGATACTTCAGCGACCACCCCGAGCTCTCCCCGGCCGCGTTCGCGCCGAGCGCCTCCCACAGCTCTTAGGCCTCCTCGTTCTCGGGCAACGGTAGGTGACCTCCGGGTATGACGCCGAGCAACGCCGAGATGCTGGGGAAGGGCGGAACGCTGGGCGTCGTACTGATCCACGACATCTACGGACGGGGGGCGTACCTGCGTTCGGTCGCCGAGTCGCTCGCGGCCGCCGGGGTCCCGAGCGCGTCGGTCGACCTCTTCGGGGGGAAGGCGCCCGCCACGGTCGAGGAGGGAAGGGCCGTCGCGGGCACGCTCACCGACGAGGGGGTCCTCGGCGTTCTCGAGGAGGCCCGGGTCGCGCTCGCTGCCCGCCTCGAAGGTCCGGCGCGCGTGGGTACGCTCGGCTTCTGCATGGGCGGAGGCTACGCGCTCCTCGGCGCCTGCCACCGGCCGTTCGAATTCGCGGTCGATTTCTACGGGAAGATCACGCACGTCGAGGACGTGGCCGGTCTCCGGGGTCCGGTGCTCGTCCTCCTCGGCTCCGAGGACGAGCGGATCACGCCGTGGGCCTTCGCGGAGCTCCTGCCCGCGGCGAACCGCGCGAAGACGAGGGTCTCGCTCGAGCTCTACCCGAACGTCCGCCACGCGTTCCACCGGCCGGGCTGGGAAGGGTACGACGCCCCCGCGGCCGCCGCGGCGTGGCGACGTACGCTCGACTTCCTCTCCGACCTCCGAGGCGCCGCGCCCGTTCGTCCGGCGCACCGTTAAATAGCGCAGCCCGTAGCAGGCCCCACACCCGTGAGCCGAGGACCCCCCGATCCGGGGGTTCCGCTGACGCGAGGAACCATGGCGCGACCGATTTACGTGCGATTCGAGACCCCGAGCGACCTCGCCGACAAGGCCCTTCAGCTCGTGCAGGTCGCGAGCGAGACCGGAAAGATCCGGGTCGGCACGAACGAAGTGACGAAATCGAGCGAGCGGTCCGAGGCGAAGCTCGTGATCATGGCCGAAGACGTCGACCCGGTCGAGATCCTCGTGCACATCCCGATGCTCTGCGAAGAGAAGCGGATCCCGTACCTCTACGTCCCGAAGAAGCAGCGCCTCGGCCAGTCGGCCGGCCTCTCGAAGTCCGCGGCGAGCGTCGCGATCGTCGAAGCGGGCGAGGCCCGAACCCTCCTCGAGGAGCTCTCCGCCGCCTTCCCGACCCTGAAGAAGTAACGGCACGGCGGGCGAGGGGGAACCGATGGCGGAAGAGAAGGGCTCGCCAGCCGAGGTCGTCGAGCTCGTCGGTCGCACCGGCATGGCGGGCGAGGCCACGCAGGTGAAGGTGCGCGTGCTCGCCGGCCGCGACCGCGGCAAGATCATCACTCGGAACGTCGCCGGCCCGATCCGGCTCGGGGACGTCCTCATCCTCCGTGAGACGGCGCGCGAGGCGCGCAAGCTCTCGGTCCGTTAGGTACGGTTAGCGAGGCACATCGATGGTCGTCAAGCGCCAGTGCTCGTTCTGCGCCCGGGAGATCGAACCGGGCACCGGCATGATGTTCATCAAGCGCGACGGCACCGTGTTCAATTTCTGCACGTCTTCCTG
>JBEKEY010000002.1:0-66968 GCA_050013595.1 Thermoplasmata archaeon
GACGGCGGTTTGCGTCCGGGTCTTCGATCGACCTAGGGTCCGCGCAGGCGCAATGCGTAGCGGCCGATCCGACGCAGGAGCGGAAGGGGCCGGCCCATCATCCGTTCCACGACCTCGAGGAGAAGTCGGTCCCCCTCGTCGACCGAGCGGGTGACCAGAACGAGTCCCACGAAGAGCGCCGCGGTCGCGAGCCCGAGGGCGGGCAGCGCCCAGAACGGGAGGCTTGGGTGCAGGATCAGTAGGACGGCGCCGACGGGAACGGCGGTCGCCACGACCGGAACGACGAAATCCCGTCGGAACGGATGAACTCCCGTCAGGGATCCGAGCTCGACGAGGGAGAGCAGCGAGTACGCCGCATTGGCGGCACCCCACGCGATCGCCGCGCCCACATACCCGTAGTTCGGGACGAGCGCGACGGCCACGGCCATGTCGACGACTCCCGCGATGATGGCGTTGGAGGCGAGGAGTCGCGTCTGTCCGAACGCCACCTGGGCCGTCGGCGCCGGCCCGAGGAGCGTGGTGGCGAACGCCCCGGCGACGGTGATCTGCAGCGGCAGCACGACGGTGGTGTAGTCCGACCCGTAGACGAACCCGAGGGAGCTGCTCGGGAGGAAGAAGAACAGCAGGAAGAGCGGCAGCGAGATCAGGATCATCCACTTCGTGACGGTGGCATAGGTGATCGCGATCGAGGAGGTGTCGCCCGTGCGGACGAATCGGCTGGCCACAGGGAGGAAGATGAACGCGGCGGCGCTGATCCCGACGGGGAGGAGGCGAGCGAGGGTAAGGGACGCGGTGTAGGTGCCCACCTCCCCCGAGTGAAAGACCCCGAGGACCAGCGTGTCCCCGGTGCCCAAGAGGAGACCCATCACACCTACGACGAAGAGCGGCGCCGCGAACCGAAGGAAGCGCGGGAGCGCGGCCGGGGCCATCGGCCCCGGTGAGATGCGGCGCGGCAGTCGTCGGAGGAGGTAGAGAACGAGCAACCCCATCGTAGCGGCGTTCGCGAAGGCGTACGCGTAGAGCGCATCCTGATAGGAGACGCCGAACGGGGGCACCACGAACGCGATGGCCAGGAATGCGACGAACAGCGCCGGGCCGACGATCTGGAGGAAGAGCGCGTTCGGAGTGACGTCCTCGTATCCCTGGAAGATCGAGGCGATGAGCCCGCCCACGCTGCTCGTGGCGACCGCGATAGAGATGAACTCGAGACCGAGCGAGATCGAGGATGACCCGAGCGCCTTCCCGATCGTCGGGGAGAAGACGAACAGAAGGACCGACGTCACGAGCGCGGCCGTGCTCCCGATCCACAGCGTGGCGCGGATGATGGTCCGTCGCTCCGGGTCCGAGGTCGTGTACGGCAGGCTTCGGGCCACGGCGGCCGGCAGCCCGAGCGAGCCGACCGCGACCATCACCCAGGAGACCGTGAGACAGAACGAGAACGCGCTCCAATCCGCGGGCGAGATGCTTCGGACGATCACGACCCGGGCGACAAAATTGAGCGCGACCAGAAGGAACGTGGAGACCAGCACGAACAGGGTGCCCCGGGTGACGCTCGACAGCCCTTCCCGGGCCATCGCTTCCGAATCTGTGGCCACGCGCTTCGCCTACGCGTCGCGTTCCCTTCGGGATGGTAAAAGTGTAGCGTTCCGACGGCAGGACCCGGGTTCGGGTCACCGACCCGCGGCGGTCTCGGTCGGAGTTTCTCGGACCGACCCGCGGAATTCCCGGTCGGCCGACCGGGCTGAGGGCGCTATACGAACTCGTCGAGGAGGCTATCGCGTCCCTTGAGCCCCGCCGGCTGGTGGACGAGCGGACCGGCTGCCAGCACTTCCTCGAGCTCCTCGTAGGAGGGCTTCTCGACCGAGTAGAAGAGACCGATCGGGATCTTGTCCCCCCATTCGAGCGCCCGCTGCCAAGCCGCGACGATGTCGCTCGGGTTGTGGCCGGCGCTCTCGAGCTTGTAGACGCGCTGCCGGAAGAAGTCGAACGTGTTGATCTTGTTGTAGGTCACACACGGGGAGAACACATCGACGAACGCGAAGCCCTTGTGGGCGATGCCGTTCGCGACCAGGTCGGTGAGCTGCTTCACGTCACCGGAGAATCCCCGAGCCACGTACGTCGCTCCGCTCGCGAGCGCCAGAGCGATCGGGTCGATCGGGTTCTCGATGACTCCGAAGGGGGTCGACTTGGTCTTGGTCCCCATCTCGGAGGTGGGGCTGGCCTGGCCGGTGGTCAACCCGTAGATCTGGTTGTCCATGGTCACGTAGGTCAGGTCGACGTTCCGTCGCATCGCGTGGATGAAGTGGCCGGCCCCGATCCCGAAGCCGTCCCCGTCCCCGCCCGTCGCGATGACCGTGAGACCGTGATTGCCCCAGCGGATCCCCTCGGCGAGCGGGATGGACCGGCCGTGGATACCGTGGAACCCGTAGGAGGAGAGGAAATGCGGAAGGTTCGACGAGCAACCGATCCCGGAGACGATGACCACGTTGTGGCTCGGGATCTTGAGCCGCTTCAACGCCGATTCCACGGCCGCGACGACCCCGAAGTCGCCGCATCCGGGGCACCACGTCGGCCGGATCTCCGACTTCCCGACGATCGGGAGCTTCGTCAGGTTCGCGGTCGTGGCGGGAGTTGCCGCACTGTCGGCCATCGTTACATCACCTCGAGCGCGCGGGCGACGATCTCGTGCGGAAGGAACGGCTCTCCGTCGTACTTCAGGAAGTGCTCGGACAGGTGGATACCGGTCTCGGCCCGCAGGAGGCGACCGAACTGGCCGGAGTAGTTCGCCTCCACGAGGAGGGTGTGTTGAGTACGGGCGAACGCCGCCGCCACCGCCTCGGGGTCGAGCGGATAGACGGTCGGGAAGTGCAGCAGGTTCGTCATCTTGCCTTGTTCGCGAAGGACGACCATCGCGTCCCGGATCGCGCCGACGGTCGACCCCCAGGCGACGAAGGTGAGGGGAGCGTCGGGCGAGCCCTCGAAGACCGGGGGAGGAGCCTCCTTCGCGATCCCGTGAAGCTTCTTCATCCTCTTCTCCATCATCCGCTGCCGTTCCGAGACCCACATGGGGATCCCCGCGCGGATATCGGAGATGAGGTGGCCCCGCTCGTCGTGCTCGTCCGAGCCGGCGATGTGGTTGAGACCCGGCTGGCCCGGGAAGGCTCGCGGGGAAACCCCGGATTCCGTGTACAGGTATCGACGGTAGTCGTGCCCGTTCGGGGTGACGGTGAACAATGACGGGACCGGGACGTTGAGGTCGACCTCTTCGCGGTCCACCGTCTCGAGACTCTCGGACAGGTGGAAATCGCTCGCCAAGAGCACCGGGGTCTGCCAGCGTTCCGCGAGGTCGAACGCGGCGATGGTGGCCTTGTAGGCCTCGGCGGGGTTCGAGGGGGCGAGGATCGCACGAGGGAACTCGCCCTGACCCGCGCCGAGCATGAGGTTGAGGTCGCCCTGCTCGGTCTTCGTCGGTAACCCGGTGGAAGGCCCGGCGCGTTGGGCTTCGACCACCACGACCGGGGTTTCCGTCATGCCGGCCATCCCGAGGCCCTCGGTCATGAGCGCGAACCCGCCGCCGCTCGTGGCGGTCATCGACCGGACGCCGGCGAACGATGCTCCGATGGCCATATGGATCGCAGCGAGCTCGTCCTCGGCCTGCTTGACCACGATCCCCAGCGATTGCGAATGGGCCGCCATCCAGTGCATCACCGTCGATGCGGGCGTCATCGGGTACTGCGCGAGGAACTTGCAACCCGCCGCCGCCGCCCCGAGGGCGATCGCCTGGTTTCCCGTCATAAGGAGCTTCGACGCACCTCGCTTCGAGAGCACGTGCTCGTGCGGGCTCGCCTGCTTCTCGGCGAAGTGGTAACCGTCGGCGCTCGCTCCCAGGTTCCAGTCGACCACGTCGCCCTTCTTCCTCCCGAAGGAGTCGGACAGTACGCCGTGGAGGAGGTCGAGCGGGATGCCGGCAAGGAATGCGGTCGCACCGACGCCGCCCGCGTTCTGCAGGATCGACTGGCTCGTGTACTTGCGGGCGATCTCGAGCGTCGGAACGGCGAGGGTCTTGACCCCCGCCGGTACGTGGGTCGCGTCGAGCGTGAACTTCTCCGGGTCGTAGACGATCGTGCCGCCCGGCCGGATCCCCGACGCATGGATGTCGACCGTCGCCCGGTCGAGCGCGTACAGGATGTCCGCCCCGTCCCCGGGAGAGTACGGTCGGGCCTCCGAGACCCGCGCCTGGAACCATACGTGGCCGCCCCGGATGACCGATTGATAGGCGTTCACGCCGAATACATGGAGACCCATCCGCGAGAAGCATCGCGCGATGTTCTCGCCGAGCGAGGCGATGCCGTCCCCGGCCTGACCCCCGATGCGGACGGCAAGCTCGGTCATCGTCCCATCGAGCCCCCCTTCGTATTAATCGGTTCTGTCAAACCGGAACTCCGAGGAACTCCAACAACCCTTAGAGGGGCGGCCGATTGGGACCCACGATGACCGATCGGGTGACCGTCCTCCTCTTCGCAACCGCTCGGGTCGCGGTCGGCGCGCCGCGGCTCGACTGGCCGGTCGACCCGGCCCATGCGACCGCCCGATCGCTGGTGCGTTCCCTCGGCGACGCGTATCCGGACCTCGTGCCCACGCTCCGAGTGAGCCGCTTCGTGCTCAACGGACGGTATCTCCCGAACCTCGCCGTTCGCCTCCGTCCGGGCGATGAGTTCGCCGTGCACCCGCCGTACGGAGGAGGCTGACGATGAGCGTGCGACTGGACCGCCGGCGGCTATCCTACGTCGCGGCCCTGCGAGCCCTAACGGGACCGGGACTCGGCGGGATCGTCGTCTTCATCGGTCGGGTCCGGCCGGACCCAACGCCTCGCGGCCGCGTCGTCGCCCTCGACTACGAGGCGCATCTCCCTCTCGCCCGAAGCGTCCTCGCCGGTCTCGAGCGAACGGCCCGCACGCGCTTCGGAGCGGAGCGGGTCGTCCTCTGGCATCGAACGGGCACCGTTCCGGTCGACGAGGCCTCGGTCCTGGTCGGGGTCGCCGCGGGCCATCGCGCGGAGGCGTTCGCCGCTGCGCGCTTCCTGATCGAGGAGCTGAAGGCCAAGGCTCCTATTTGGAAGTCGGACCGAGCACGATCCGCGCGTCGACCGCCACGGCGCCCTCGTGGATCGGGCGGACGATGAGCGGGTTGATGTCGAGCTCGACCACATCGGGCAGCTCCATCGCGAGTTGAGAAATGCGCTCGATCACTTCCGTGAGCGCCTCGAGGTCGCTCGCGGCCTCTCCGCGGACCCCCTTGAGGAGCGGGAACGCCTTCAGCGACTGGATCATGTGCAGCGCCGAGAGCGCCCGTACCGGTGCGAGGCGGAACGTGACATCTCGGAGTACCTCGACGTAGATACCGCCGAGACCGAACGCGATGATCGGTCCGAAATGAGGGTCCCGCTGGACGCCGACCAGGACCTCCTTGCCGTCCGGGACCTCGGCCTCGACCTCGAACCCCTCGACCCGGGCGTCGCGGGCTTTGGCGGCGAGGGACTGGTGCATCGCTTGCCACGCCGTCCGGAGGGTGCCCGGGTCGTGAATGTCGAGGGCGACCCCTCCAACGTCCGTCTTATGGAGGATGTCGGGAGAGACGACCTTGACCACGACGGGGAACCCGATATCTTCGGCGGCCTCGATCGCCTGGTCGAGCGTCTTCACCAGTTTGACCTCGGGGAACCGAATGCCGTACGCGACGAGGAGGGAGCGGGCGGCGTAGTCCGGCAGGACGGTCATGCCCTCCTTGCGCGCCTTGTCGATCGACGCCTGGGCCGCCGCGCGGTCGACCGAGAACTCCATCACGGTCGTACGGGGCCGGGTCGACCACGCGTGATACCGGGCGAGCGCTCCGAGCCCCTGGGTCGCTTCCTCGGGGAACGTGAACGTCGGGACCCCGTTATCCTCGAGGAGGGCGACCTCTCGCGAGAGGTCGTTGACCCCGAAGAGGCAAGCGGTGATCGGCTTCGATGTCGAGGCCTTCGCGTCGAGGATCGCTCGCGCCACCGACTCGCCCGTCATGGTCGCGGTGGGCGTCGTGATGACGAGCGCCCCGTTCATCTCCGAGCCGGCGAGGAGGGTCTTCAGGGTCTCCCGGTACTGGTCGGGGTTCCCGTCCGCAGTCATATCGAGCGGGTTGGCGATCGACGCCGAGACGGGGAGACGACGACGGAGGTCTTCGTGCAGCGCCGGAGGGAGCAGGGGGAGCGCCAGGCCGTGCCGGATCGCGGAATCGGCGGCGACGATCCCCGGGCCCCCGGAGTTGGTGAGGATCATGAGGC
The DNA here is from genome assembly GCA_050013595.1 of Thermoplasmata archaeon. Lineage (GTDB taxonomy): Archaea > Thermoplasmatota > Thermoplasmata > Lutacidiplasmatales > UBA184 > Lutacidiplasma. Next base: position 6,320 of record JBEKEY010000002.1, read on the forward strand.
GCGGCCCCTCGAGCTTGAGCCCCGACGCGAAGATCTTCGCCGTCCGGAACAGTTCGCCGAGCGTCTCGATCCGTTGAACGCCCGCCTGCTCGAAGAGCGAATCGTAGAGCTGGTCGCGCCCCGATTGCGCGAGCGAACCGGTGTGGCTCTTCGCGGCCCGTTCTCCGGCGATCGTGCGTCCGCTCTTGATCACGAGCACCGGCTTTCGCTCCGTGACCTCCCGGGCGGTCTCGAGGAACCGTCGGCCGTCCACGAGGCTCTCGACGTAGAGCAGGATGACCTTGGTCGCGTCGTCCCGGCCGAGTGAGTAGAGGAGGTCGTTCTCGTCCACTCCCGCCCGGTTTCCCACGGAGACGAACCGAGAGAACCCGATCCGCTCGGTCGTCCCGTAGGCGAGGATCCCGGCGCAGAGCGCGCCGCTCTGGGAGACGAAGCCGATGTTCCCCCGCGGAGGTAGGTTCTCGCTGAACGTGGCGTTCAGGCTCACGTCCGGGGCCGTGTTGATGACCCCGAAACAGTTGGGGCCGACGACGGACATCTTGTACTTCGCCGCCCGGCGAACCACGTCCGCTTCGAGCAGCCCGCCGGCTTCACCCATCTCCCGGAATCCCGAGGAGATGACGACCACGCCTCGGGCGCCCATCTTTCCGAGGTCCTCGACGACGTCCGCGACGGCGGGGGCGGGTACGATGACGATCCCGAGGTCCGGCCGCTCGGGCAGGTCCGAGATCGTGGAGTAGCACCGGACGCCGGACACGCTCTTCGAGGAGGGGTTCACCGGGTAGACGACGCCCTTGAACCCGGCCTGGATGATGTTGCGGAAGAGGCTCGTTCCGACCTTCCCGGGCTTGTTCGACGCTCCCACGACGGCGACGGAGGAGGGAAGGAAGAGCTCGTCCAACTCGTTCGAACGGCCGCTCGTCATGCTTCGCTCCCCGAGAACGCTCCGCGGACGGGCGGTCCGTTATATAGCCACAGCCCCGTGGTTCGCGCCGTGACCGCCGAAGGAGCGCACGACCCTTCGCCCGCGGCACGTTCGTCGCCTCCGCCGGCGCCCGCTCGCCCCCCCGCGCGCGGGCTCCTCCAGCGCATGGACAAGGGCGGCATCCGTCACGTGGTCGCGGTGGGCAGCGGCAAGGGAGGCGTGGGAAAGTCCTCCGTCACGGCGCTGCTCGCGATCGAGCTCGCCCGCAAGGGCTTGCATGTCGGGATCCTGGACGCGGACATCACGGGCCCCTCGATCCCGAAGCTTCTCGGCCTTTCCGGCCCCCTGACGGACCGCGGCGAGGGGATCGAACCTTCCATCAGTCCCGGAGGCATCTCGGTCGTCTCCTCGCAGTTCATGGTCGAGGACGAACAGACGCCCGTGATCTGGCGGGGCCCGCTCGTGACCCGGCTGATCACCCAGTTCTTCGGTAGCGTTCATTGGGGGGAGCTCGACTACCTGCTCATCGACATGCCACCGGGGACGAGCGATGTGCCCCTCACGGTCTTCCAGACGATCCCGATCGACGGGATGGTGTTCGTGCTGACGCCGCAGGACCTCGCCGCGCTCATCGTGAAGAAGGCGATGAACATGGCCCGCGACCTCCACGTCCCGCTGCTCGGGGTCGTCGAGAACATGTCGTGGGTGGTCTGCCCGCACTGCCACGAGCAGGTCCAGCTCTTCGGCCCGAGCCGGGTCGCGCGCGTCGCCCAAGAGTACGGGATTCCCGTGCTCGGCAGCCTCCCGGTCCTACCGCCGGTATCGGAACTTTCGGATGTGGGCCGCTTGGCCGAGCTGCGGTCGAGCGAGGTCGCGGCGCTCACCGAGACGTTCGCCCGGGCCGTCGACGACGCTACGAAGAACCGGGTGACGGTGCTGTAGTCGCCCGGAGTTCGGAAAAGCGAACGACCTCGCTCGGTAGACCCCGTCGGGCGAGCGCGGCGCGAAGCCCTTCGATATGCGCGTCGCCCAGTACGACCGCCACCCGTCCGTAACCCTCGCGCCGGACGGAGGCGAGCCGGTCGGCCATGTGCTCGTTCCGGTCATCCAGTAGGACGCGAGCGATAGTCGGACTCACCCGCCGGAGCTCGTCCGTGTACTCGGTCGGCGATTCCGTGTAGCGGTCCATCTCCCGGACCACCAGGCCGGACGGGAGCACGAGTCCGACGAGCCCGCTGACCATCAGGGTCACTCGCTCCTTGAACGACATTTCGCGGACGAGGGTCGCGAGCGTGGCTCGGATGGGGTCGTCGACGAGGAAAACGGGAAGGTTCTTCTCCCGTGCGAAACCGATGGCGACCTTCATCTCCGTCCCCGGAACGCCGCCACCGATCTCCGCGCCGAGCCGCCGTTGGAGGACCCCCCAGAGGCGGGCGAACAGCGGGCCGGACGCGGAGCCTCGCTCGCTTCCCTCCGGGGACATCAACGCCTGGGCTCGTTCCGTATCGAGCTCGACCGCGATCCCGTCGAGGACGCGCGAGGAGAGCATCCGGCGCAACGGGTCGCTCAGGTCCACGACGTGGGCGCACCCCAGGAGCAGGATCGGGCTCTCGAGCGAGGAGGAGTACACGACCGCCCGAGGTCGGAGGCGCTCATCTCGCTGGCTATCCTCCTGACAACGCCCATATAGGCGGGCCGGGTCGCCCGACCGCATGGCGTGGACCCTCTTCTCCGTCCCTTCCACCAAGCGGACGGAACTGGACGCCGCCCTCAAGGACGACCGTGTCTCCCGGCAGAGCCAGACGGTTCGGGACGCGGCAGCGATGGGAGGCCCCTCCGGAGCCACGTACGTTCTCGTCGAGGGTGCGGCCGACGCGGTGAACCGCGCGGAGGAGCTCCTCGCGACCGTCGGCACGCGCATCCCGGCGGCCGACGCTGAAGGGCTCTACCGACGGTTCAAGGACGAGGAAGAGTCGGCCTCGGCGGGCATGGGCCTCTTCTTCACCGAAGAGTAGAGGATCGTCACTCGTTGGTCGGGTCGTGCGAGGGCACGAGGTCCTCGCCACCGGAGAAGACCTTCTGGAAGGATTGGTAGAGCGCCTCGAGACCGCTCGCCTCCTTCGCCGAGGTGGGAACGAGTCCAACGAGCGGCGCCATGTTCTCGATGGCTCGGAAGAGCTCGGTGGAGAGCTGGACATCGGGGGTCGGTGCGTCGGCACGGACCGCCTCGTAGAGCGCCCCGGGATCGTCAGACCACGACATGATCTCCCGCAGCTGATCGGGAGTCAGCACGTCGGACTTCGCGAGGATGTTGAGCGTGGGCAGACGGAAGCGGAACTCCACCGTCGCGCCCAGCATGAGGAGCGAGACGAACCCCGCCGCGGTCCGGGCCAGCACCGGGTCGTAGAGGAACGCGATGACCGAGTGGTCCCCGCTCAACGCCTCCACGATCGCCTTCGAGGCCTCGCGGAAGGCGAACAGCTCGATCTGTCCGGGTGTATCGATGAGGATGTAATCGGTCTTCAGCTCTTGGATCGCCTGCTTGACCTCGAAGATCTTGAGCGCGATCATATCGGCAGCGACGACCTGGGCACCGTTCGGACCGAGGCCGTACTCGTCCTGCAGGTCCGCGAGCCGCACCCACTCGCGGATGTCCACGTCCGTGTCGCTCTCCGAGGCCTCGCTACCCGGGTCGAGGTTCACGATGGTCGCGTCGTAGCCGGCCGAGCGCATCCACACGGCGAACGCTCGCACGAGGGTGGTCTTCCCCGCCCCGGCCGTTCCCGTGAAGTAGATGGTCCCCGGTTCCTCCATGGGTCACTTCTTTCCCGCGACCGCACGCTGCTTATGGAGCTCCGCGGCCAGCTGCCGCAGGAAATGGGCCTTCGTGGTGGTACCTTTCTTCGCCACCTTCACGCGTCCCGAATAGTCGAAGAACCGGCGCGGGTACTGCTTTCCCGCCTCGAGCTCGGCCTTGAAGCCGAGACGCTTCGCCGCCTCGACGATCTCCTCGGCGGTGAGGTCGGGCAAGCTCTCCGGGGCCGGCACACGGCGACCCCCGTTTCGGGAAAGACCGCGTCCGAGATAGGCCGGATAAACGTAGAAATGGTCGGGCATCGCCGGTGCCGGCGCCGCTCTAGGTCGAGGCGGGTGTGGCGACCCGCACCCCGTTCAGCACGCCGTCCTGGCCGGGGCGGGAGCGAACGCGCACGAGGCCCACGTCGGTCTCGAGGATCGCACCCTTCGTGATGATGTTCCGCTGGACGTAGTTGGGGTTCGCCGGGTTCTCCCGGACGGTAATGACCTTCGCCGGCTGCATCTTCTTCGTCGCCGGGTCGAACACGTTGATCATCTGGGTCGTGAGGATCCTCAGCTTGCGGTTCCCACCCCGGACCCGGTAGACCTTCACGGTCCCCGTGCCGAGCGTGGCATGCTGCAGCTCGCGGCCGATCTCGAAGCGGCGCTTCTTGCGGATCGGTCGAAGACGACCGCCCGTGCGCTTGCGCCGCGAGCGACCTTGCCAGATTCCCACGAGTCCCTCCGAGAGGTTCGTTCCGACCGGGGTACCGTATATGACCTTTTCAGCGAGGTGCGGCGCTCGGGTTGACGGTGACCACGGACTTGACCGCCCCCCGGCCGCGGCTGCCGAAGACCTCGGAGAACTCCTCGATCGGTCGCCGTGACGAGATCATCTCACCCACCGCCCCGGGCCAGCGCTGTTCGAAAACGATGAGGTCGCGAAGCCCGCTCTCGAAGTAGGCGCGGTTGGCGTTGACCGAGCCGACGATCGCCTGGTTGCCGAGCACGACGTCCCGGAAAAGGGCGCCCCCGGCGACACTGGTCGGCGGGGTCCCGGCGTCCGGTATTCCGGTGACGACCAGGACACCATTGAGCCCCAGGCGGTCGACCAGGGTGAAATCGAGCGCCACCGACCCCGTAGCTTCTACCACGAGGTCGAATCGCCGGTCGCCGAGGGCGGCAAATCCGTCCGCGACATTCACGTGGCTCGCTCCGACCCGACCCAGCAGTCGGGCAGCCACCGTCGTGTCGTCGTGCCGGTCGATGGCCACCACGTCGTAGCCTCGCAGGCGAAGGACGAACGCCGCGAGCATGCCGATCGCCCCCGTGCCCGCGACCAGCGCTCCGGGCGTTCCGATCTTCGGTTCGCCGGGGGTCGGCTCCTTGCGGTCGAGCACACGCTGGCCCTGGAAGACGGCCTTCTCGACCACGCTGAGCGGTTCGAGGAGGACCGCGACCGGGGCAAGAATCGGGGGTACGGCTACTAGGTACTGGGGGAGCTCCATGTACTCTTCGGCCATGTACCCGTGGGCCCCGCCGATCCCACGCTCGGTGAACCCGCCGGTCTCGCAGAAGTCCGAGCGGTTCGTTCGGCAGAACCGGCAACGCCCGCAGCCTCGGCGGACGGTCGCGACGACCAGGTCGTCGGCGCGGAAACCGGTCACCTCGGGAGCCACTTCTCGCACGCGCCCCAGGTTCTCGTGGCCGAGGATGAGGAACGGAGAGCCGGCCGGCGGGCGTCCGTACTTCCCGTCGACGATGTCGTGGTCGGTCCCACAGACGCCGCATTCGACCACGCCGACACGGACGCCTCCCGGCGGAAGGTCGGGAGCGGGGACATCGAGGAGCTCGACACCGGGGGTTGGCGGCCGGACCACGAGGGCGCGCACGGTCACTTCCCCAGGAACGGGGCCAGCCGGGGGCGGAGCGGCTCGAGCCGGGCGAGGACCGCGGCCTCCTCGGCCGGGGTGAGTGGTTCGAACGGCGCACGGTAACCCACGTCGGAGTCCCGTAGCTGCGCGGCGAGGAACTTGCCGGTGGAAGGGAAAGGGCCGGACTTCGTGACGCCGACCAACCCGTCGACCAGCGATTGGAGCTCCTGCGCCCGCACCGCGTCCCCTCGACGCGCGGCGGCCACCAGTTCGACGCAGAGCTTCGGAACGATGTTCGCCATGCCCATCACCGCGCCCTTCGCGCCGCGGGCGATCGCGGACGAGGCCAGCGCGTCATCGCCCGGGAACACCGCAAACCCTTCGGGAGCACCGTCGAGGAAAGAGCAGACGCTCTCGAACGAGCCCGCGGTGTCCTTGATCCCGGCGAGGACGCCGTCCCGGGCCAGCGCGTGGACCAGCGTCGGAGGAAGCGCGTAACCGACCAGGGACGGGATGTTGTAGGCGAACAACGGTACGGTCACCGCTTTGCGGAGCGCCCGGTAATAGTGGTCGACCCCGGCGAGCGCAGGGTGGAGATAGTAGGGTGGGACCGCGACCAGTGCGGCCGCTCCTATGCCCTCCGCCTCTTCCGCGAACCGGATCGCCTGAGCGGTGGACGGAGCGCCGCATCCGACCCACACGTCGGTCTGGCCGCCCGCGCTCTCGATCACGACGTCGATGAGGGGCCCGCGTTCGGTGGGAGTGATCGACGGGAACTCCCCGAGCGACCCGAGAACGAACAGATGGTCGACGTGCGCGTCGGAAAGCCCTCGCGCAAAGCGGGCATTGCGCGCCGAGTCGATGGCGCCCTCCGCGTCGAAGAGCGTCGGGACCGGGACCGAGAGACCTTCGATCGCCATCATCCGCGGTAGGACCGCGCCGTCTTAATGCTGCCACAACCTCGTGGTCCATCGAGGAAGCTACGGTCGCGCCGAGGATTCTGGGGGTCGACGAGGCGGGCCGAGGAAGTCTCGTCGGACCGCTCGTGGTCGGAGGGTTCTGTCTGGACGCGAACCGTATCGACGAGCTCGTAGCGCTCGGGGCGAAGGATTCGAAGGCCCTCTCCCCGTCGGCCCGCGAACGCATCTTCGCGGGCCTCGAATCCATCGGGACACGAACGGAGGTCGTGCTCTCGCCGCGGACGATCGACCGTGCGGTCGCGCGGGGTGGCCTCAATGACCTCGAGGCAGAGGCGTTCGCGCGCATCATCCGGGCGACTTCCCCGGAGGTCGCGTACGTGGATGCTTGCGACCCGAACGAGCGACGATTCGGTCAGCGGGTAGCTCGCCTTGCGGGTGGGTCGACCCGCGTGATCTCCCGCCATCATGCCGACCGCGACTTCACGGTCGTGGGCGCCGCATCGATCGTGGCGAAGGTCCTGCGGGACCGTGCGTTATCCCGACTTCGCCAACGGTTCGGCGACGCGCTCGGTAGCGGGTACCCCTCCGACACGAAGACCATCGAGTTCGTTACCGCGATGCTTGCCGACGGCCGTCCGGGGCCATCGTGGATGCGGGCGTCCTGGTCCACGATGCAAAGGGTTAAGCCGCGCCGACCAGCTCGCACGCTCGACGGCTTCGTTCCATGACGGTCGAGGATACCCTCGCATCCGTGGTCGACCGGTTCAACCGGCACGCGGAGAAGACCCCGGCCATGGCCGAGGAGCTCGACGGGATCTCCCGCACCATCCAGATCCGTCTCACGGACGGCGGCACCTATTCCGTGGACCTGTCGGAAGGGCGTCTAAGAAACCTGCGAACGGGCCCGGCGTCCGCCGCGGACGTGCGGATCACGACCGATGTGGGCACGTTCGAGGGCCTCGTGAAGAAGGAGATCGGGCCGATGAAGGCCCTCGTGACGCGGAAGCTCTCGATCGAAGGGAGCCTCGAGGACAAGCTCCTTTTCCGGAAGCTGCTCTAGTCGCGCGGGCCACGCGCGCTACGGCAAGAAGACGCACGCGGCGATGCAAACGCCGTAGTGGTCCATCGGAATGACGAGCTCTTCCGTGCGGTAATGGATCCGTCGGAGCTCGACGCCCCGGAAGTGCGCGATCTCCTCCATCCGCCACTTGAGGAACTCCTTCAGCGACTTCTGGTTCCCGTGGAGATGACCCTCGGCGACGTATCCGCCCTGTCCGTCGTCGCGGAATCCGTACGCGATACCGGCGCTGATGACCTCTCCTTCACCGCCGGCGTGGCGGGCGAGCACGGCATGTGTGATCGCGCCCCGGGAGATCGGGACGCGCTCGACCTGGCGGATACCGATCGGCAGGACCGAGGAGACGCTCACCAGGTTCTGCTCCCCGATTCCGGCCTTGAGGAGGGCGAGGTCGAAGGCGTTCAGCTCGCTCGTCTTATTGATCCCCTTTCCGCTCGTGACGAAGAATCGCGAGGGGACCGGCACGAGCGTGAGCGCAGCGGGTTCGGCGCGACGCGGCACGACCGAAGTTCAAGTCCGTGGGACCTTAACCTTTGGGCCGTTCGCTCGCCCGTCAGACTATGATCGCGTGCCGGCGACGCATGGAAGCCTCGGTCTCGCCCCGCACTCGGAGGAGCTCGGCTACGAGGCCGTCGGTGAGCCGAAGGCTCGCTTCCTCGAAGAGCGTCCCGAGCGGGGCGTAGCGCGAGCGGTCGGGGTCCTCGTCGAACTCGATCACGAGGAGATGGGTCGCGGTATGGGCGATCTTGGACGCCGGCTTCGACGTGAGGATGATCAGCTCGGCCCCCTCCCGCCGAACGATGTTCCCGGTCTGGATGGAGGAGTAGCTCTCGCCCTGACCGGAGAGGATGAAGACGGCGTCCCCCCGGCTCACGATCGGTGTGACGCTTTCGCCGATGACGTAGGCGCGAAGGCCCGCCTGGACGAGGCGCATCGCGAACGCGCGACCGATGATCCCGCTGCGACCGGCGCCGTAGACGAAGATCTGGGGTGCCTTGAGAAGGATCTCGATGGCCCGCGCGATCGAGGCGGGGTCGATCTTCTCGAGCGCGACCGTGACGCGTTCGCCGATGTACCGCTGCGAGCGGACGAACGTCGTGCCGTTATCGACGTCGGTGGCCACCACGGCGGACCTCCGCGGGTCGCTTGCGGGGAGGGGTTCGGGACGGTTTCGGTCGATGGCGGACGGGGCGCGCCGCCTTCGGCTTCGTCTTCGGGGAGGGTCTCACCGGCTTCGCCCCCGGGCGCGGCGGTGGGGCGGTCGGGGGCTTCGGCGGCGCCCGCGGGGCGGGCGGAGCATGCAGCTTCGACCAGCGGCGCGTGAGGGCGCGCTCGTAGAGGAGCTTCATGTACATCGCGTCGTGCTCGAGCAGCGGCGAGCTCGAGATCACCGTCACATCGTAGTCGCGCTCGGCGAGGATCTCCGCGAGCGGGTCGAAGCGCACGAGACCGCGCTTGATCGGAGTGAGGCGGAACTCGCCGGGCCCATAGAACTCGACGCCCGAGAAGTTGAGGTAGACCGGTCCGTCGGTCGCTCGGACGAACTCCTTCACCACCGGGTCGAGCTGCTCGGCCTCCTCGAAGCTCGTGCGCTCGCGCGCCGCGATGTGCGGCAGGTTGAGCACGGGTACGGTCCCCTTGACGCGTCGCACGAGCTCGAGGACCTCCTCGCGCGAGCCGAAGACATCGGGGTGGCCGCTCGGCTCGATCGCGAGCCGAACGGTTCCCTTCGAGAACTTGTTGAGCCAGTCGGAAAGGTCGGACACGATCTCGGTCAGCTGCTGGATCGAATCGGCCCGGTCGCCCGGACCGTAGAACCCGAGGTGCGTGACCGCGAGACGCGCCCCGAGACCCTGCGCGAGCACGCCGGCCCATTGGATCTGCCGGGTCGATTGCTCGCGCGCATCCGAGGAACCGAAGAAGTCGACGTAGTAGGGAGCGTGCAGCGTGAGGTCGGTGTCGAGCGCCTTTGCGAGCGCTCGCGTCTGCTGCAGGTCCGCGTAGTCCTTCGCGAGGCTCCAGGTAAGGGTCGTGATCGAATCTCGTCGCTTGAGAGGCGTCGTCATCGCGACCACGTTCGGGGCCCCCCCCTGATGTTCCGCCGGCCCCACGCTCACGGCCAATTGCAAGAGGAGGTCGCGGGCCGCCTTCCCGATCTCCTCGTCGAGGACCCCTCGCGTGAGGTGGTTGACCTTGATGAACTGGACTTCCATCGCGGTGAGGCCCAGGTGGTGCACGTCGGCGATCCCGTCGCGGAGCGTGCGCCCCTTGCAAGAGAGCGGGATCCCCGCGGGCCCAAAACGGATCACGAGTAACCAGGCCTCAAAATCGGGAAAACGCGCTAATCGACGGTCCTATATATCGGAATCCGGGCGAGGGGCCGCTTCGGTCTTCGGCCCTTCCGGACGCGCGCGGACGGGGTGGAATCCGCGAGCGACCACGTAGATCTCGGAAGACGGAGCCCGGGACGCGGGTGGCTTCGTCCGTAGGACATCGGAGAAGCGGGGACGTATCTCGGCGACCAAGGCGTCCACCATGTCGCCCGCGAAGACCTTCGCGGCGAACGCGCCGCGGGGTGCGAGCACCCGGAGCGCGAGGGAGTAGGCCGAGCGAACGAGGTCGACGGAGCGCGCGTGGTCGGTGGCATACGCACCACTGATTGACGGAGACATGTCGGATAACACTACGTCGAACGGGACAGGGCCGAGTCGCTCCAGCAGCGTGGGGTCGCCGACGCGTCCCCGCACGATGTGCAATCCTTCCGCCGGCGCGATCGGCCGTGGGTCCACCGCGACGACCGTGCCCGAGCGCCCGACGCGGTCGAGGGCGATCACCGACCAGCCTCCCGGGGCCGCACCGAGGTCGAGGACCCGGGCGCCGCGTCGGAACAAATGGAAACGCTCGTCGAGGTACGCGAGCTTGAACGCCGCCCTCGAGCGCAACCCCTCGCGCTGCGCCGCCCGGTAGTACGGGTCGGCTCGCCGCTGGTCCACGAAACGACGGCCCATGGGAAGGTCGGCAGCGGACGCGCCTACATGAAGGGCTTCGGTCGGGCCGGCGCAGGCCGGTGGGGCCGTCCGAATTTGAATCGGAGTCTCTTGCACCCCAAGCAAGAAGGATGGTCCAAGCTACCCCACGGCCCCACGCCACGCCGGTGGCGCATCGACCCGACCGACTTAGATAATGGTTTGCCCGGGGGAACGGCGCGGGGTCAGTGGACGACCCACCAGGTCGCGATGCCCGCGGCGGCGATGATGGCCGTGTTGAGGAGCGCGAGCCAGAAGAAGGTCCACAGGTCCTGCCGCCCCTCCTCGGGCGTCACGTTCGCGGAGGGGGTCGAGCTCCCCGGGTAGGGGGTGTACGGGTTCCGGAACGGTTCTCCCTCGGACATCGGATACCGGGTCGACAGGGTGGCTCTTCTTAACGGCTCGGTTCGACCCGGAGCCTAGGCGGCGAACCAGGGAAGCCGCGCCGCGGGTCCGGTGGGTTTGAGGACGAGCAGGTGGAGGTTCGCGCCCGAGTCGCCAGGCGCGTACGAGTCCCGGGACGCGAGCTGGTAGAGGATGAAGAGCGCGTCCTCGTCCGATCGGACGCCGAGCGATCGTTGGACGTCGATCCCGAAACGGTTCGTGAGCAGTTCGAGGAGCTCCTCAAAGTCGATCTGGTTGCCGCCGTCGCCCGACGCGGCCCGTCGGAAGAGCCCGACCACAATGCCGGTCGAGAGCGCCAGGATCTCGCGGGGCTCGGCGACGCGCAGGTGAAAGTGCGGAAGGTCGTCCGGGCGCCCCGCCGGCGGGACGACGAGGATCGAGACCTCGTGGTCGATCACCGAGCCGCCGGCCGTTCGGGAGAACCGTCGCCAGGCTTCCTCCGCCGTCTGGTCCGTCGGCACGACGAAGATCGCCCGTCGTTGGGCCGGGCGGGCCCCACGGACCCCCGTGACCCACCGCTCGATACCCGCCTCGACCGCGGAAGGGTCTCCGTGGGGAACGTAGACGGGGAAGGTGCGTCGAGGGACACCGGCCTCTTGGACCCAGAACGACGCCTCGCCCACCGGTCCCCGCCGGGGATTCGAGACCTTCGAGTAACCGAGCTTCTTGAGGACGAGCTCGGCGTTGCGCTGCCGCTCGGGGGTCGAACCGACCCGGTCGGATTCCGACATCCTCGAAGTCAATCAGGCTCCTCGAGATAAGGTCGACGCGCCGAAACGACCGGTTTCGAGCTCAAAGGCCGCCCGGGACCCCGGACCGGACGAGCGGAAGGTTCGCGGCAATCGCGATCACGACGAAGAGCAGGTACGGCCCCGAGAAGACGAATCCCCGCCGCGCGTTCCGCGGCGTGACCGACCGCCAGAGCGGGGCGGTCATCGCGACGAAGAGCCCCCCCAGCGCGACGATCACGATCGTGATCGGCCACGTCACCGCGCCGGTCGCACCCGTGAGCAGGGCGGCGGGGATCAGGAGGGCGGCGGAGACCACGACCACCTTGCCCGAGTAGGGGACATCCTCCATGCGTGGGAGCATCGGGAGGTTCGCCCGGGCGAAATCGTCCTTGAGCAGGAGCGCGAGGCTCCAGAAGTGCGGCGGGGTCCAGAGGAAGACCAAGAGCGCGAAAGCGAGGACCCCGAACGTCCAGTGCCCGACCGCGGCCGCGCTGCCCGCGAGCGCGGGGGCACTGCCCGCGAACCCCCCGATGACGATGTTCCAGTTGGAGCGGCGCTTCAGCCAGACGGTGTAGACAACGACGTAGGTGAACCCGCCGAGGAAGATCGAGAACCCCGTGAGCGGGTTCAAGAAGACGGACGCGAGGCAGATCCCGAGACCGAGGAGGGCGAGGCCGACCACCGCGACCGCTGACCCCGAGACCACGTGTTCGTCCGCGAGCGGCCGGCCGCGGGTGCGCTTCATCCGGCGGTCGATGTCCCGGTCGAGGTAGTGGTTCAGCATCGCCGCGCCAGCGGACGCGGCGGCCCCGGTCGCGACGAGGATGCCGAGGCGCACGAGGTCGACCGACCGCGGGTCGGCGAGCAGGAACCCGGCGACCGCGACCAGACAGATGAGCATCGTGATGCCGGGTTTGGCGAGCGGAAGGTAATCCCCGGGGCCGAGGGGACGCATCGGCGCGGGCTCCGGTGGGCTCGATGGAACCATGAACGCGGGGGTCGAGTATACGGAAGGGCGCTTAGCCTAGACTTCCCGCAGCGACTCGAACGGGGTGCCCGGCGCGGGGTTCGGGACCTTCGGCGGGGCTCCGCGGGCAAAGGCCGGCGCAGGGGCTTCCTCGTCCGTCGCGCGACGCGCCCACTCGATCCATCGGCGGGGGAGCTCGCGCAGGTTCGAGAGGAGGACGAGTATGAGCAGCAGACCGAAGAGGGCGGTCGCGATCGCGAGATGGACGAGGACGAGGGTCGAGCTCAGCTGGCTCTGGACCACGAGCCCGCCGAGGAGCGCCTCCGTCACGACGAGGCCGAGGGCGACGAGCGCGATGCGCAGGAGGACCTTGCGTTGACGCTCGTAGGCGATTCCGAGCAGGGCGAGGACGAGGATCGCGGTCGAGAGGAAGAACGCCATCACCCGGTGGCTCCATTCGAGGGCCACGCCGCCCTGGAACGCGGGCAGGAAGTTTCCGTTGCCGAAGCACGACGGCCAGTCGGGGCAGGCGAGGCCGCTATCGCTCGCCATCACGTTGCCGCCGAGGAGGATCGTCGAGTAGCAGAGCACGCACGCGAAGACCGCGGCGTATCGGAAGAGGTCGTGGCCCCGCATCGCTCGTCGCCTACGGGCCCTCGGTGCCGGTCGCGTTCGGAAGGGGCGTCGGGACCCGGGCAGGCGAGGGGGCGGGAGAGGCGACCGGGCCGGTCATCTTCACCGTGAGCTCCTCGCCCCACGGGTCCGACGTTGTCACGGGGTCGCCCGCGTAGTAACTATAGACCATGTTGAACGCGAAGACGAGCTGTCCGGCCCCGATCACAAAGGCTCCGACCGAGGAGAGGAAGTTCAGGAACTGGAAGTTCCCCGTCCAGAGATAGTCGTAGACGCGGCGCGGCATCCCCTCCGCGCCGAGCAGGAACATCGGGAACAGGAGCAGGTTGATCCCGACGTACGTCAGGACGAAGTGCACCTGGCCGAGCGCTTGGTTGTACCAGCGCCGGGTGATGATCGGATACCAGAAGTAGATCCCCGCGAAGACCGCCATCAACGTCCCGCCGAGGATGATGTAGTGGAAGTGGGCCACCACGAAGTACGTCCCGTGGTAGAGGTAGTCGATCGGGATGGAGGCGAGCATCAGGCCGGAGAGGCCGCCGATGACGAACCCGGTGATGAACGCGACGCAGAACCACATCGGGAGCGCCATCCAGATCCGACCGCCCCAGAGCGTCGCGACCCAGTTGAACGTCTTCACCGCCGACGGGACCGCGATCGCCATCGTCGCGAGCATGAAGACGAAACGGACGTTCGTCGAGATGCCCGTCACGAACATGTGGTGCTCCCAGACCGCGAACGAGAGCACCGCGAAGACGCCGAGAGCGATCGCCATCGCGCCGTAGCCGAAGATGTCCTTGCGGGCGAGCTTCGGCAGAACGGTCGAGATGATCCCGAACGCCGGCAGGACCATGATGTAGACCTCGGGGTGAGCGAAGAACCAGAACACGTTCTGGTAGAGCAACGCCCCGCCGAGCGGGGTGCCGTTCGCGGTCGCGAGCAGATGGGTCCCGAAGTTCCGGTCCGAGAGGACCATCGTGAGCCCGATCGAGAGGGACGGGAGCGCGAAGATGAGCAGGACCGAATTGATGAGGGTCGCCCAGACGAAGAGGGGCATGTTCCAGTAGTGGACGCCCGGCGCGCGGTGCTTCAGGATCGTAACGAGGAAGTTGATCGCGCCGAGCATCGAGGAGATCGTGAGCACATGGAGGCCGAGGATCCAGAGGTCCACCCCGATACCGCTGGCCTGGATCGAGAGCGGGACGTACCCGGTCCATCCGACGTTCGCGTTCGAGAGAATGAGGATGATGCCGGCCGGCGGAACGAGCCAAAAGGCGATCGCGTTGATCCTCGGCATCGCCATCTCGCGCGAGCCGATCATCGACGGGACGAGGTAGTTTCCGAACCCCGCGAGGGTCGGGATGACGAACATGAAGACCATCAGGACCCCGTGCATCGTGAACAGGGTCGAGTAGACGTCGGGGGTGACGCCGAGCGTGGTCTGGGGGTTGAGGCCGAGTCCCTGAACGAACCCGAGGTCGGTGCGGATCAGGCTCGCGTAGATCCCGCCGATGAAAAAGAACACGAATCCGGTCGTGATGTACATCAGGCCGATCCGCTTGTGGTCGGTCGTGAAGACCCACTTCTTGATCGTCGGGACGAGCCACGCCCCGTGGTAGGAGAACGCCCAGAGGAAGAAGCCGGACAGACCGGCGATGAGAGCGACGACCGTGACCGGTACGGTGAAGTCGGTCATCGCTACCCCCCCGCGTTCATGCGATAAGTCCCCCTAGTATGTACGCGATCGAGGCGGCGGCGGCCACCACGATGAGGATCTTGAAGAAACGAATCTCGCCTTCGAGGGTGACGTAACCCGGCCAGGTGGGTCGGACACGGCGGCCGAACGGCCAGGTCCGGTAGGTCCGGTCGACCAAGTGGAAGACGACCGCGCCCATGAGGAACATCAACGCGACCGCGTACCCGAACGATTGCTCGGCGCCGGGACTCGTCAACGGACCGATCCGGAACGCGTAGACGATCAGCACGCCGATCCCGAGCAGCATCAGCACCGTCACCGCCGTGTAGAGGTCGAGCAGGCGGTTGCGAAGGCGACGGACCTCGGACGAAAGCGGAGGGCTACTCAAACAGCTCGACCCTCCGTCCGTTCTTGCCTCGGTAACGGTCGACCCGGTAGAGGATGCCCACCGTGAAGAGGAAGGCCAGGAAGGCGACGAGCGCTCCCGCCACGGCCACGAGCCCACCGACCCAGGCCCCCGCGAGGAGCCAGGTGAGGCCGTAAACGAAGGTCGCGGCCCCGACGCTCCCCAGCACGAGGAAGACCGCGAGGACGCCCCAGAGAACGTTCGTCCGCCACTGCGGGCGGTCGTCCGGTTCACTCACTGGACTTCGCCTCCGTCGTGGCGAGGGCGCCCGGCCCCGAGACCGGCGCCCCGTACGCCCCCGCGTACGACGTGCCCCGGGCGGCCAGCCGTTGCTTGTACGAGCGCATGTATCGCCAGTGGAAGAGCGCGGTCACGACCGCGTTCACCGCGAAGATCGGCGCGAGGGTCATCACGACGGTCGGGATCGTGATCTGGACCCCCGGGGTTTCGCCGCCCCAGACCGTCATCAGGATGAAGAACTCGAGCAGCGACGTCCCGGCCCAGATGAACAGCGGCCGGTCGCGCGGATGGGTCCGCTTCGAACGGTCGAGGAACGGCAGGAACAGGAAGTAGACCAGGATGGCGGTCGAGAGGCCGACCGCGAGGACGGGAGTGATGCCCGCGAAATCGACGAGCTTGAACACCCAGAGGAAGTACCAGTCGGGTTCGGTGACGACTCCGACGGCGGCGACGTTACCGACGTACGTGGGGAGCGACCACGGCCAGAGGGCCGCGATCCCGAAGAGGATGCCGACGTAGAGCAGGCCCCATTTCGTCATGTAGAATAGGATGTGCGGGAAGAACGGGACGTGGTCCTCGTCCTCGAGCGCGGTGAACCGCCGCCGCTGATGCGGGTCGGAGGTCGCGGGTGGGGCGATGCCGTGCGACTCGAAGAGCGCGATGTGGGCGTAGAGGAGGCCCGCGAGCGCGATCGGGATGAGCACTACGTGGGCGTCGAACATCCGGGAGAGCAACCCCTGGGAGGTTCCGTCGGCTAAGATGAAAGGAGCGAGAAGAGGGCCGAACGTGGGGAGTCGGATCGCGAGCACGAGACCGACGTTGGTCGCGTTGTACGAGAGCTGGGTGTAAGGTAGGAGGTACCCCGTGAACCCCATGCCGAGGGTCATGACCATGAGGAGGGTCCCGGCCATCCAGGAGAATTCGCGCGGCGACTTGTAGACGCCGAGGTAGTAGCCCCGGAAGAAGTGCACGAACATCAGAAAGATCATCGCGTACGCGCCGTAGAGGTGCGTGGTCACGAGCAGCGAGCCCATCGGCACCGAATTGATGATGTAGTACGTCGAGCACCAGGCGGCCGGCGCGACCGAGTACGCCCCGACGGTCTGGCCGCAAGCGGTCAAGGTCGGCGCGGTGCTAGGCTGGTAGTACAGTAACAGGAGAGCGCCCGAGACGACCTGGTACAGGAACGCCGTGGCGACGAACGCCCCGGTCCAGTACGACGGCTTGAAGGTGAACGCCGGCTGGGGCCGCAGCGCCCACTTGCGCATGCCGGTGCGGTCCTCGACGAACCCCCAAATCTTGTTCAGGGATCGATTGTACCAGTTCGAGAGCCCCAACGCGCGTGCCCTCCTAGGTCGGGAATTGGCACAGGATGACCGGCGTCTCCTTCACGACCTGGCTCGTGACGCCGACCCCGTAGTCGCCCTGCAACGTGCTGATGTGCCCGTTCACCGGGGGGCTCGAGGCGGTGATCCCCGTCGCGAAGATGTTCCCGTTCGCATCGGGTGCGAGGATGACCTGGGGGAGCGGCAGCACCGCCGGCCCGGTGAGATTGGACGCGGCGTTGGCCGGGTCGTAGGTCGAACCGTGGCACGAACAGTGGATGTAGAACGACCTCCCGCCCGGTGTGTTGGGACAGGTTCCCGGCGGGTAGAAGGCGATCGCCGGTGCCGGGCAACCGAGGTGCTGGCAGATCCCGCTGAACGCGACGATCGACTTGTTCGTCCCTACGCCCCCCGGGACGTTCGCCGCGCCCGGATTGGACGCGCTCGGGGGATTGCCGTTCGACGGGTAGAGGTTGAGGAGGAAGTTCGGCTCGTTCCGCAACGGGTAGTTGAACAGGTAGAGGTCGGAGGTCCCGACGTTGTACTCCGCTTCGACCTTGGCGACGGTGAGCGGGCTCCCGTCGACGTCAAGCAGCTGGACGTTCGGGTAACTCGAAAGGCCGATGGCAGGCGGTTGGAGGTACTGGAGCGACCCGCCGACGAGACCTCCGGCGCCGGCTCCGATGAGACCGCCGACCGCGAGCAGCTTCAGCACGTTGCGTTTGGTCTCGTCGACCTCCCCGAGCTCTTCGTCGTCGTGGGAGGCGAAACGGCGGACCCGCCCGACCGGGAAATCGAGCGAAGGGTCCCGGCTCACGGACCAGGGACAACTCTCGCGGCAGTGGAACCCTCCGTTCATCGGAGCGTCCTCCCGCGCATGTCGGGGGTCGTGTCGTCGACCTGCCGGGGGTCGGGGATGCGCGCATCGCCCGGTAGCTCGGCGCGTTCGCTCCCGTGGTAGACGGCCCAGGTGATCCCGATCCCCATCAGGATCATCAGCACCTCGGTGAGGTCGACGATCTGGTCGGGCGTCAGACCGCTCATCGGTCGCCCTCCCCCCGCCACGTCCCGCTGGGCACCGTGGTCGACCAGGTCGGTACCGGATACCCTCCGGTCCACGGGAGGGTCGGCTCGTACGTCGGAGCGTACGGTACCGCGGGAGCCGCTCGCACGGCCGCCGGGATGCCGCTCACGTGCGTCACGGGCGAGTCGAGGCCGAGAAGGGTGCCCCGGATCGAGAGCTGCTGACCCGCGGCGATCGGTAGGTCGGCCGCTTTGGTGAGCTCACCGAGGAGCTCCTGCTTCAGGTTCATCGCGCGACCGTACCAGCGGCCGAGCGTGCGCAACATCTGGCCGTTCTCCTTCCCGAAGAGGAGGAAGACCGCGACCGCGGCGATGATCACCCAGTCCATATCGGAAAAGAGCGCCATCAGCTCACCCCGCTCCGACCGCGCTCGGAGGGCGGCTCCTCGCCGCGTCCCGCCGGGATTCCCAGCGGCTCGCGAAGTAGGCGCCGCCTAGGTAGAGTCCGATCATCGGGGTCGCGATGAGGAGCATCGTGATCCCGGAGTTGTCGGGCGTGACGATCATCCCGAAGATGAGCGCACCGAGCACCGCGCCCCGCCAATGCTTCCGCCACGCGGCGGCCTTCACCACCCCGAGACGCGTCAACGCGTAAACGAAGACCGGCAGCTCGAAGACGACTCCGAAGGCGAGCGAATAGACGAGGGCGAAGGTGACGAAGTCCTGGACCCCGAGCACCGGCTCGAGCTGCATCGCCGCGACGTAGAGGAAGAGCAGCCGGAACGTGAACGGGGTCAGGAAGAAGATCCCGATCCCGGTGCCGAGCGCGAAGAGGGCAGTGGCCGGGATCCCGATCTGGCGCAGAAGGGCGCGTTCGTTGCGCCGCAGCGCGGGCACGAGGAAGGCACCGACCTCGTGGACGATCCACGGCATCCCGAGGATGAGTGTGAGCAGAAGGCCGATCTCCATCTGCGCGAAGATCGAGTCGCCGACCCCGACGTTGAGGAGCCGGACGCCGGGCGGGAGCATCCAGGCGACCATGGCCAGGAACACCTGGGCGCTGATGTTGTAGAACGGGTTCGGCCAGGGGTAGGCGAACGGCACCGAGTACCCGAGGACCGGGATCGAGACCAGTTTGAGCTCGAAGAAGAGAAGGAAGCCGAACAGCGGCCCGAGGACGAGGGCGATCCGCACCAGCCGGTGTCGTATCTCCCCGAGAATGGCGAGGATCCGGTCGAGGTCGCCCACGGGTCAAGGGCTCCTCAGTGCGACCCCGGGATGGTGGGGGCCTCCACGGGCGCTTGCGATCCTTGTGAGATTCCCTCGGGCATGCCGGCTCGCGCCGTCCGGTCTAGTGGACAGGGCCCGTGGGCGCCGACGCGTTCGTGGCCTGTTCCGCCTTGATCTCCCGATCGACCTCAAGGCGGCCCTTCTTGAACTCGCCGACCGAGCGGCCGAGGCTGTGCGCGAGCTGCGGGATCTTCGAGGACCCGTAGAACAGGATCCCGGCCACCACGGCTATGATCAACCAATCGTCGATAGAATCGAACACTGACTGCCCCCGAGTGAGCACCCGGGTGGGTCCGATATGGCGTTCGTACCGGAGGACCCTACCCGTAGGAGTAGTGCGTACTCACGGTAGATAAACCGAGGTCGGGCGCATCACGCCGCTTCGACGAGGATGTTCTCGGTCCCGCCGGCGACCGCGCGGTCGATCGCGATCTCGGCGAGGAGCGAAAGGCATCCGGCACCGCGTTCGAGGAGGAGCGTCGCGGTCCGCACGGCCGCGGGCGAGCGGCCCGAGCGACCTCTCCGGGGCGAAAGGAGATTGGCACCGCCGAGCAGGATCCCTTGGTGATGCACATCGCACGCGCGGTCGAGGGACGGGTGGATGAGGGTATCGACCACCGCCTTCATCTGGCCCTTGAGCTCGGGCAGGTACGCCGCGAGCGCGGCCGCCCCGGCCTCGGGGATCGCGGCGGCGTCCTCGTTGAGCGTACGCAACGTGGCGCCGAACAGGTCGGCGAGCTCCTCGAGGGCGTGGACGACGACCCGCCATTCCAGGAGCTGGCGGGGGTCGGGGCTCCCGATACGGCGCGCGAGCGACCAGTCGCGGCTCGCGAGGAAGAGCTGGCGAACGAGGAGCGCGAGGACCTTTCCCGACTCCTCCTCGAGGGTCGCGAGGCGTCGGCTCCGGACGCGGCGCTGGACGACCTCCTCCATCTCCTCGAGGAAGGCGAGCAGGATCATCCGGACCCGTTGGACGAGCTGCGGCAACCCGTACTTCGAGGGGTCGATGAAGTTCTGGAGTACGACTCTCGTGGGCTCCTGCGCGACCACGGAGACCCCGAGGAGACTGCGCGCCGTCTGGTGGAGCTCCTCGATCCGCTCGGGGGCGAGCGGCAGCTCGGTTCGGATCTCGATCGCGTCGTGTCCGACGCGGTAGGCGCCCACGACCAGTCGTTCGAGGGTGCCGGGCGTGTCGAAGGAGCGAGCCTGCACGAGGAACGGCGCGTCGGGCGGGTCCCCACCGGGCAGTGGGGCGGGCTTGAGGAAGAGCGTGCCGTCATCGTTCTGGTCGAAGACGATCAGGTCCCCCGGCCGAAGGTTCATCGCCTCCGCCCACGGTTTCGGGAGCGTGACCGCGATGGAGGAGTGACCGGCCTTCAGGACTCTACGCTCTCGACTCGGGTTCCCCCACGCCATTCGACCGCTCCGAACCTACTACAGGTTCCGTAGGTCATGAGAGGTCCCCCTCTTGAACGTTGCGGAAGCGATAAATCGGCTGGCTTCGGCGTCAGGCGTGGGGCGGTCCCTCGGACGACGGCGGGAGCGGCGCTCCCTCCGTCGGGGGTTCCGAGTAGCCGAGCCGCTCGGGCAGCATCTCGTGCATCGAGCCCTGGCGGCGTCCGACCACGAATCCGAGGACGAGCGCGATGACGACGAGCGAGACGATCGTTCCGATGATGATGAAGAGCGCCGCTCCGGGCTGCGGTGTGCCGCTCGAGACCGTCAGGTTGGCCGGAAGGTTCATTCCGAACGCGATGAACCCGTACATCCCGGATTGGAAGTGTCCGGGCTCGGTGCAGACGAATTCGTACCAGCCGGGGCCGGGCGACGTGAACGTCCCGGGGAACGTTCCGACCCCGGACACGTTCAAGTTGAACACGATCGGCGGGCTCTTCCCGTAGACCAGGTTCGAGAAGTCGCTCGCGGAGATGCTGGCCGGGATCACCCAGCCCTCCCTGCCGATGATCGTGAACGTGTGGGAGACCGAGGAGGCGTCGGTGAACGAGACGGAGATGGTCGTGTTGGTCGGTACCTGCTCGAACGTGTTCGGCGCGTACGCGTAACCGCTCGACGCGGTGAGGTCGATCGAGTCGCCGGCGGCCACGCGGACCGGCTGGGCGCCGACCTGTCGGACGGCACCGACACCGGCCAGCATCGCGAGGACGGTCGCCACGGCGAGCACGACAGCGAACGCTCGCATCGGAAGACCCCGCCGTCTCATGCCCTCACCGGACAAATCTCGACCGCCCGCGGGACGGGGGGTCGGGTTCAAAGCCCCTTTGTACGAACCGGAGGGTTGACGGGGGCCTTCCGGCGCGCGAACGTCGGCGTTGCGGTTCGTACGCGGGGAATATGTAGCTGCAGCATCCCCCTAGCCTTCGTGCCGGCGTCGCTCGGGACCACGATCCTATCGGTCGCGGCCGAGGGGCTCCGGAAGGTCGGGGCCACGGGAGAGACCGACCTTCAGCAGATCTCGCCGCTGATGTGGATCATGGTCGCGATCTCCGCGGCCGGAGCGATCATCACGTTCGCGTTCTTGACCTACGCGCTCTGGAAGTACCGCGACCCGAAGGTGAAGCACCGTCGCTATGGTTAACAAGCTCGAGGTCGCATGGACCCTCGCGACCGTGGTCCTCATCACCGGTGTGGCGGTGTACTCAACGATCCTCGTCTACCACCTGGACGCGCTTCCGACCAACCCGACCGAGTACGTGGACGTCACCGGCCACCAATGGTACTGGGAGTTCTGCTACCCCGTCAACGACTCCTGCTACAACTCTTCGTACGACGCGAGCACGAATTCGGTGAGCGGCGGAGCGTTATGGGCTCCTCCGGGCGCCGTCGTCCAGATCAACGTCACGGGGGCCGACGTCATCCATTCGTTCAACATCCCCCAGCTCGGGATCCGGATCGATGCGATCCCCGACCGGGTCAACGAGTTCGCCTTCACCGTGCCGAACGTCGCCGCGGGCACCGAGTATCTGATCCAGTGCACCGAGTTCTGCGGAACGTTCCACGGAACGATGCGCTCCTTCCTCGTCGTGACCTAAGCTTCCCCGCGGCGTCGAGCGGCCGAGGGAGTCGCCCGGGCGACGCGAACCCGAGATGCCCCTGGATCTTCCGATTCACCCCGAGGCGGGCGTTCAGACATGATGGCCCGGCGACTTCGGTCGCGAGGGGAATCGGCCCGCGAGGGAGGCGACGGCCGTCAGGACGACTCCGATCCCGAGGAGGAAGGCCGACCCGACCAGCACCCAACCCTCCACGATCGCCGCGCTCGGCGCCGCGGGCGGCAGGGGGACCGGAACACCGACGTAGAGGAAGCCGTACATGCCGTTCGCGAAGTGGCCGGCCACCTCGCAGATGTACTGGAACACGCCCGGGGCCGAGATCGTAAAGTTCGCCCAGACACTTCCTCCGGGGACCGCAGGGACCAGCTGGTTCACGAGCGGGGCGTGGTCCGCGAAGTAGTCGGTGAAGTTCGTGGGCGAAAGGGTCACGTTCGACTGGGGCGCCAGCGTGAACGTGTGCCCGAAGCTCCCTACGTTCGTGACCTGCACGGCGATGACGATCGGGTAGTGCGTCGGGGTCGCGGAAAGGACGTTCGGCAGGAAGGCGAGCGAGTCGGTGGTGTTCTCGCTCAGCGCGAGCCCGGCGGCCTGCGAGGTGATGTTGAGCAGGCCCCACATACCGGATTGGAACTGGTAGGGCACGACGGATGCGAACTCGAACGAGTCGAACCCTTCGGAGAGGTTGAAGGTGAGATTCGCCCACCCCTCACCACCGGGCGCGAGCGACACGTTCGCGAGGGTGCCGTTCGCCGCGAAGAAGGCATCCACCTGACCGGGTGTTAGCGTGGCCGGGAGACGGGCGCCCGGCGTCTTCGCGAGCGTGAACGTGTGGTCGAAGCTACCGATGTTCACGAGATGCAAGGCGACCGACGAACCCGCGGGGACCGCGAGGAACTGAGGCGAGAACGAAGGATGGTCTGTCAGGTTGACGGTGAGGTTCTCGACCGTGCTCACGGGATGGGCGACCCCGACTTCCGGCGCGACCGGCACGATCGCGAGCCCCGCGACGGTCGGTAGACCGATCGAAACGAGCAGGAGGCCGCCGACGAACCACGGGAGCGCCCGCCGCAGGACCCGAGGTGTGCGGGACGGGCGGTCGGTCACGGACTCCTCTGACGGCGCGTTGACCTGGGTGCGGTTGATATGGATAGTGTACGAATATCCCGCACGCCCCTTCGCTCGGGAAGAACGTTCAGCGACCGGCGGTCGGGAGGTCGGCGGGCCGGGTATCGAGGACCGGTGGCAACCGCGGGTGGGCGTCGTCCGCGGCGGACGACACGTCCTCCGGTGCGCGGGCGAGCCACGGACGGGCCATCCTCCCCTGGTAGTACCGCCGTACCAGATACGCGACCTCGACCCCCATCACCACGCCCATCACCGACCCGAAGGTGAGGACCGCGAGCACCGCCCCCTGCGAAGCCGCGACGGTGAACCCGGCGAGCGCCATTAGCAGGAACGCTGCCGCGAGGCCGACCAGGAGGCGGCCTTCGTCGGCCGCGACCCGACCTCCGAGCAGGGCCCGCACGAGGACGACAAAGCTGGCTCCCATGAGCACCGCCATCGCGACGCCCCCGACGGTGGGATAGGTCGTGACCCAAGGACCGAGCACCGCGGAGGTGCTCAGCGTCAGGAGCGCCCATCGCTCGACCGTCCCGAGGGGCGCCCAGACGAGGAGCGCCGCCATGACGGCGGCCATCGACCAGAAGAACCAGACGGAGGAAAGGCCGACCGCGAGGGTGGGAAGGGTGGGGGCGGGACCGCCTACGGCCCCGTAGGCGAAGAGCACGCCCATCAGCGCCTCCGAGCCGGTCACGACGAGCGAGAGCAGGACGGGCCAGAACCACCCCGTCGCATCGATGCGGTGGTCCCGGAAGAGGATCTGCGAGACGAACCAGATGCCCGCCGGGAACATCATCATGAAATTGAACGCGAGCAGCACGTACGTCCACGACTCGGTGCCGTTCGGGTTCAGGAAGACGAACAGCAGCGAGAGCAGCAGGAGGGTCCCGCCGAGAAGGACCGAGAGGGTGATGACCATCTGGGTAACGAGCGGGGGTCGGCCATCGACCGGAAGGACCTTCCAGATGAGGAAGACCGTGACGCCGATCATCGACACGGCGATGATCGCGAAGGGAAGGAGCGCGGCCGTGAGCACGAGCGCCGGGAGGGGCAGGAACATCGGTACCGATGCGACGACCGCCCGGCTCATATTCTCCCGGTACCGACCGGCCGACCCGGCCGCGGGCGACCGGGGCGCTCAGTGCGCCGTGGTGGAGGTATCGGACGAGCTGCCGCCCTCGAACCGGCGGATGAGCTGCGTCGTGACCTCGATGAGCGGGTGATGGCTCGCCCGGTCGATCTCGATATCCGCGACCGTCGTCAGGTGGTGCTCGCGGGCGATCCGCTCGAACCCGGTCTCCTTCTTCGCGAACTCCTCGGGGTGGTCGCACGTCAGGATGAAGGCCTGGAGCTGGGTCAGGCCCATCTCTCGGGCCGCGAGCGCCCGGTGGTGGCCGTCGACGAGGATCCATTCGTCGCCCTTCTGGACGACCAGAACGGGCTCCGCGAAGCCGCGCTCGAGCTCGTAACGGCGGCCTTCGAGCTCGTCCTCGAAGACCTTCCATTGCGTCGGGGTGAGGCGCGAGATGGGCACGAGGCCCCGGGTGAACGTGAACGTGAGCCCGTAGCGTTCCGTGAGGAGGCGCTTCAGCGTGTCGGCCTTCATCGGGGACGCACGCTCGAAATGCGAGCGCACGACGTCGAGGTTGGAGAGGATCCCGCAGAGACGGCCGGCCTCGTCGATGATCGGAAGGTCGCGAAGCCCGAACCGGAACATGATCCGTGCCGCGTCGTCGAGGCCCGTTTCCGGGTACGCGGTGTACGTCCCGGGGCGGATGATCTTCGCGATCGGCGCGTCCCCCTCGCCGACGTGCCGCAAGAGCTCCTTCGCGCTCACGAAGCCGACGAGCTTCCCCGAGGTGTCGGTCACCGGGAGACCGTGATGGCGGCTCTTCGTGAGCTTCCCGATCGCTTCCTCGATCGTCGTGGTCGAGCGGAGATGCTCGACCTCGAGGATCATGTAGTCCCGGACGCGGACGATCATCAGTCTCGAACGGGCTGCTCGTCGCGCAGGTACGCGGTGAGGAGATGCAGCACGATGAGGTGGGTGTCCTCGGTGTGTTGCATGCTGTTCGAGGGCACCACGAGCGGGACGTCCACGAGGTCCTTCAGCTTCCCTCCGCCGATGCCGGTGAGCCCGATCGTCGCGAGCCCCATCGCGTGGGCGGTCTTCACGGCCTCGAGGACGTTCGGGGAGTTCCCGCTGCCCGAGATCGCCACGACGACGTCACCTTCCTCGGCGAGCGCTTTGAGCTGCCCCGCGAAGATCTCGGCGTAGCCGACGTCGTTCGCCCAGGCCGTCATTCCCGGGATGTTGTCGTTGAGGCTGATGCAACGGAACCGCCGTCCCTTGCCGCGGCCCTCGGTCCCTCCGGCCACCTTCGCGATGTCGGTCACGAAGTGGGAGGCGGTGGACGCGCTGCCTCCGTTCCCGAAGAAGAAGATCGTGCGGTCGTCCGCCCGGGCCTTCAGCAGGACGGGCACGATCCGTTGAATCGCGGTCAACAGGAACGGTTCGGCCAGGATCGATCGGGCCTCGTCCACATACCGGCGGAGGTAGGTTTCGAGGGTCGGGAGCTCGGTCATTCACTCCCTCCGTCCCACGAACAGGATCCGCGAACCTTCCGGCGTGATCCGCACGGGAAGCCGCGTCATCGTCGAGAGGGCGGCCGCTATTTGATGGCTGCGTTCCGGCGGGTGGAGGAGGAGCAGGAATCCACCTCCGCCCGCCCCCGTGATCTTGCCGCCGTAGGCTCCGTTCTCCTTCGCCAGGGCGTACTGACGGTCGATGGTCTCACTCGAGATCCCGACGGTGAGTCCTCGTTTCAGCCGCCAGCCTTCGTCAAGGACCTCACCGAGGCGTTGCCATTGCCGCGCGAGGATTGCCGAACGGGCGGAGCCGGCGAGCTCACGCATGCGCAGAAGGGACTCCTTGTTCGCCGTCGTTCGCTCGTTCTGCGGTTTCAAGATCCCCTCGGCCCTCCGCGTGGTCCCCGTGTAGAACAGGGAGAGGTGGTCGCTCAACGCGATGCGGTCCGCCGTCGAGAGCGGTATGGGGGACGCTCGCACCGAGTCGTCGGGTCGGAAGTCGAAGTACTCGACGCCGCCGAACGCGGCGATGTACTGGTCTTGCTTTCCGAGCGTCCCGCCGAGAAGGTCGATCTCGATCCGACACGCCTCCTCCGCGAGCTCGGCGGGGTCCTTGAGGATCCCGCGGTGCGCGTAGAGGGCATTGAGGAGCCCCACGGTCAGGCTCGACGAGGAGCCGAGCCCGGTTCCTTCCGACGGAATATCGGCGATCGTGTGGACCTCGAGCGCCTCGTGGACCCCCGCCACGCGCATCGCCTCGCGCACGAGGCCGTGCTGTAGGTCCTCAAGCCGTTCGACGTTCTCCGTTCGGGAGTAGGCGACCCGGATCGACTTGTCGAACTTCTCGTTCACGAGAACGTGGATGTACCGGTCGATCGCGGCGCTCGTGACCGCACCACCGTCGAACGCCCGGTAGAAATCGGGAAAATCGGTGCCTCCGCCCGCGAAGCTGATGCGAAGGGGGGTCCGGGTGATGATCACGCGTCGAATAGGGCCCCGAGGGCCACTTATCCGTTGTGGGGGTCGGTCTCGGGTTCCGTGGGAGCCGAACCCGCGAGCGGGGCGGGGGTGGCGCTCCGCGACCAGCGTGCGCGCCGTCCGTAGAACGCCCGGGTCGTCGCGGCGAGGTCCCCGACCGGGGCTAGGCCGGGGAGCACCTTCGCGAAGTTGGTGGCGCGGCGGTCGAGGATGATGGCGATCCCCCGGTCGTTCTCGGAACGGATCATGCGCCCGCACGCCTGCAGGATGGCTCGTTGAGCCGGCGCCTCGACCGTGTACTCCCAACCTTTCCCGGTCTTCGAGTCGAGGTAAGCGCGCAGCGCTTCCCGTTTCGCGGTCGGCTTCGGGTACGGGATACCCACCATCACGACCGCCTCGAGCTCCTCGTCGGGGTAGTCGATCCCCTCCGAGAGCCGACCACCGGCGACGCCGAGCAGGACCGTTCCCTCGGGGTCCTTCTTCCAGCCTTCGATCGACCGCCAGAGGTCGCCCATCGGCACCCGGCTATATTCGATGAAGACGTTGCCCGGAAGCTGGGATTGGAGGCCGGCCTCGAGCACCTTCTGGAGAAGGTCGAAGCTCGGGAAGAACACCGCCGTCTTGACGGGAAGCGTCTCGAGCACCGCGACCAGGCGGTCCGCGAGCCGCTGGACCGCGCGCGGGTCGTTGCGGATCTCCTCGAACCGGGTGGTGACGCTCGGGTCGTAGAGGAACCGACGGTTCTCCGCGGGGAAGTACGAGGGCACGTCGAGGAGCCGGGTCGTTTCGCCGAGACCGAGGGAGTCGCGGTACTCCGCGAGCGGAGCGAGCGTCCCCGAGAGGTGGACGGAGAGGTGGCAATCCAGGATGGGTTGGGCCGGGCCGCTCGCGTCGAGCGCGAACGCCTCGAGCGCGGGGCGGGGCGTGCGCATGGCCACCTTGACGTACTCGGGAGAGTCGAGCTGGGGCCAGGAGAGGAGCGTGAGGGCCACCGTGTGGACCCACGACCGCGGGAGATGGCGCTCGCGACGGCGCTCGTCCCGCAGGTTCTCGCCCCAGGTCGCGAGAGCTCCGAGCCAGGTGTCGAGACGATGCGAGGTACCCCCGAGCGCGGTGAGCAGTGCGTCCTCGAACACGGACGGAGGCAGGACCGCGTCCTCTTCCCGGACGAGCGCGTGGATCAGCTCCTCCACCGCGGCAGCGACGATATCGAAGAACCGGCTCGCGCTCGGCCCGTCGGGGAGCTGGAAATCGCCCCGCTCGGCGATCTCGGCGCGCGCCCGCCGTACGGATTCCTGCGGAAGCGCCACCGTCGTGAGCTCTCGGAGATGGTTCGGGAGGTTGTGCGCCTCGTCGATGACCAGGTCGACCTTCTCGGGCCCGGTCCCCATCCAGCCGAGGAGCGCTCGCCGGATCTGGGGGTGGAAGAAGAAGGCATACGGCGCCGTCACGAGCCGAGCGTGCGGAACCAGCTTCTTCGAGAGTTCGTACGGGCAGAGGTTCTCCTCGCGGCTGTACTTCTCGAACTCGTGCGGCAGGGGCAATTTCGTCTGGAAGCGCTCGATGAGCGCGTCGAGGTCGGTCTGCAGGACGCGAGCATAATACGGACAGCCATCGAGGTCGGTCAGGTCGATCTCGCCTCCTTCGGGAAGCTCGGGCGGAGGAACGAGCGGCGCCTCTCCCTGGATCGCCCGCTCGGTCGCCCGTTTCCGGTCGGCGCAGAGCTTTCCGTGCTCCTCCGCCGTGGCGCCCTTCACTTCGGCGACGTTCTCGAGCAGGAAACAGCGGCGCGCGCGCCCCTGCAGGCCGACCGCGAGCACCGGTGCGTCCAAGCGGTGGGCGATCGCACGGGCTTCGTGGAGGACCTGCACCTCTTGGGAGTGGGTCCGAACGAGGTAGAGGATCCGGTGGTCCGCCCGGACCGCATGCTCGAGAAGCGGCGCGAGGGTCGCGACCGTCTTTCCGCTCCCCGTCGGGGCGTTCACGAGGAGCGCTCCCCCGCGACGGGCGACCTCCGCCACCTCGTGCAGGATCGATTCCTGGCCCGGCCGCGGGCGGTAGGGAAAGAGGAGAGGAGATTCGGGCGCGGTCGTGGCGGCGGGCGTGATCAGCCTCCCGACGCGCCGAGCGAACGGCGGGGGTTTTAAGGTGCGCCTTGACTCGCACCCGTCGCGGGCGATGGCACGTCGCGAGGTGGGTCCGGGCGGACCTCCGGAACGCCCGTACGGGAATCGAAACGGTCAACCGTAGGCGTACCGAACCCCGTACGGGCCGCGGGGCAGGGTCCAGGTGACCGACCCCTGGTCGCAGGCGATGTCGCACGCCCCGCATTCCACGCAATCCTCGTAGCGGAAGACGAGGCGGCCCTCGATCCGCTCGTAGCAGGCTGCGGGACAGACGAAGGTGCAGAGCGAGTGCGGGCAGCGAGCGCAGATCTCGGGCTTGACCGTGATGTGAGCGTGGTCGACGGAATCCGTGGTCGTCCGAAGCGTGCCGAGCCGACGCTTCACCTCCACAAATTCGACCGTCCCGGTCGAGGGAAGGGGAGCGGGGGTCGACATCGTCCGAACCCCCTCACTTCGGCAGCTTCGCGAGGATCTCGAGGTCGGCGCGCACGGCGAGCACGCTCTGCCGGAACGCTTCCCGCTCGGCGGGAAGGAGCTCGACCTCCACCACGCGTTCGACGCCCTGACGGCCGAGGACGACGGGCACCCCGATGCAGACGTCCTTCTCGCCGAACTCTCCCGAAAGGTGGGCCGCGACCGGAAGGAGGCGGTGCTCATCGAGCGCGATCGCCCGGACCAGCTCGGCTTGGCTCGCGGTCGGGGCGTAGAAAGCGCTCCCGGTCTTGAGCAGGTTCACGATCTCAGCGCCTCCCTGCTTCGACCGGGCCACGATCGCCGCGAGCCGGTCGGGAGGGAGCAGCTTCGTGAGCGGGACCCCCGAAACGCTCGTGAGCGACAGGAGGGGAACCATGGTATCGCCGTGGGTTCCGAGGACGAAGCCGGTGACGTCCCTCGGGGCCACGTGCAGGGCTTCGGCGACGAACGTCCGGAACCGCGCCGTGTCGAGCGTACCCGACTCCCCGAACACGCGCGCCGGAGGAAGACCGCTGACCGCACGGAAGTAGTAGGTCATCACATCCACCGGGTTCGTCACCACGATCGAGACGGCGTTCGGCGCGTGGAGCTTGACCGCCTCCGCGTGTCCTTTCACGATCCCGGCGTTCTTTTCGAGGAGGTCCGAGCGGCTCATGCCGGGCTTCCGAGCGAGCCCCGCGGTCTCGACGACCACGTCCGCGCCCTTCAGGACGTCCATCGAGGTCGAGCCCGAGACGCGCGTCGAGAACCCGAGGATGGGAGCCGACTGCTGGATGTCGAGCGCCTTTCCCTGCGGCAGACCGTCGATGATGTCGACCAGCACGACCTCGGTCGCGAGGTCCATCTCCGCGAGGCGCTGGGCCAGCGAGCCACCGATATTCCCTGCGCCCAACACCACGACCTTGCCGAGTGCGCTCATTCGGTACCCTTCCCGTGCACCCAGCCGCCGTCGGGCTTAAACGGTAGCGCCACGGGCGCCCCCGCGTCCGCCGAAAGGTTGATTCACGGGGTGGCCCGTTCGCCCCCGATGGTCGACGTCGACTCGATCCTGCTCAGCGTCCAGGAACGGGACAAATGGCGGAACCGGGTGGAGGTCCTCGAGCGCTCCCTTCGGGACGTTCGCGACCACCGCCGTCGCCTCGAGACGCGGCTGCGCCGCGTCAAGAAGGAGATCAGCCGCCTCCGCATCACGGTCGATGCAGTGCTCGACCTTTCCCGAACGCGTGCACGTCAGGACATGACCAATGCCCCGGGCTCTCCCCCCATTCGATAAGCAGGAATCGCTCTTCTCGACCCAGCAGCAACTGCTGGACGAGATCGAGCGGATTCGTCGCGAGGAGGAGTATCTGATGCTCAAGGTCCGACAGGCCCGCGAGCAGGCCCGCTACTACGAAGGACTGCTGACCCTCCTGCGTCGCGACCTCGGAAAGGCCCCGGGCCTCTCCGACCTCGTGCGTCGGCTCGGATGACGTTCGGTCGGCCGTGAAGATCCTCATCCTCGGTGCAGGGGCGGTTGGCAGCCTGCTCGGCGCATTGTTGCAGGAGGGGGGCAATTCGGTACTCCTCGTCGGACGCGAGGAACATGTGGCCGCGGTGCGGGCCCAGGGCCTGCGGGTCTCGGGTTCTCGGCCCCGGGTCGTTCCCCTCGAAGCCGCCGCGCAGATTCCCTCGAACGCGGAGGTGGACGTAGTGATCGTCACGACGAAGACCTTCGACCTCGCGAAGGCGATGACCGCGCTCGCGCGGTCGCTCACGGCGCGCCCGACCCTCCTCCTCCAGAACGGCCTCGGTGTCCTCCCCCTCGCCCGAAACGCCCTCGCGACGGGAGGCTGGAGCGACCCCGTCACCTACCTCGTACGTGGGGTGAACTCGATACCGGCAACCTGGGTGGGCCCGGGCGAGGTCCGGGAGACCGGTCTCGGGGAGGTCCTGCTGCCGGTTCCGGGCGAGGCGGGGCCGGCCGCGGGGGCCGCCCGGCTCTTCCGCATGCTCTTCGAAGGTGCCCGCGTGCCGGTCGAAGCGGCCCCCGAGTTCGAGCGGGAGGTCTGGCGCAAGGCGCTCGTGAACGCCGCCATCAACCCGGTCACCGCGGTCCGCGGGGTCACGAACGGCGAGCTCCTGAACGAGCCCGGACGCACGGAGGCGCTCCGGCTGCTGGGGGAGGCGCTCGCGGTCGCGCGAGCGGCTGGCTTCGATTTCACGAGTGAGGAGGTGACGCGCGACTTCGAGCGGATCGCGCGGGCGACGGCCGCGAACCGCTCGAGCATGCTCCAGGACCTCGACCGGGGACGCCCGACGGAGATCGACGCGATCTCGGGGGAGATCCTTCGGGAGGCCGAGCGCCACGGCCTTGAGCTGCCCGCCACCCGGGCGGTCGTGGCGGAGGTCACGGCGCGAGCGACCCGTTCCTCCCCCCGGCCACAATCCTCATAGTGACCCAACCCTCGCTCTTCTTGGATGGTCGAAAAACGCGGGATCTCGTCCGCGCCGGTCCACGGCCGCCGGGCGCTCGTCCGCGTCGATTTCAATGTTCCCCTCACCGCGGGCGGCCAGATCGCCGACGACCGAAGGATCCGGGAAGCTCTGCCCACCCTCAACCACCTGCGGACCGCCGGCGCGCGCACGATCCTTCTCTCGCATCTCGGACGGCCCGACGGCCGGCCGGACCCCCGGTTGTCGCTGCGGCCCGTGGCGCACCACCTGAGCTCCCTGCTCGGCCAGCCGGTGAACTTTGCCGACGAGGTCGTGGGCGTGCGTGCCCTCGAGCGAGCGACCCGGCTCGAGAACGGCCAGTTCCTCATGCTCGAGAACCTGCGCTTTCATCCCGGCGAAGAGGCGAACGACCCTGCGTTCGCTTCCGCGCTCGCGAACCTCGGACAGGTCTTCGTCGAGGACGCCTTCGGAACCGTGCATCGAGCGCACGCGTCGACGGTCGGCGTGCCGAAGCGGCTCCCGTCGTTCGCGGGCCTGCTCGTCGAGCGCGAGGTCCGCGAGCTCTCGAAGCTCGTGGAGGCGCCCGCGCGCCCCTACGCGGTCCTCGTGGGAGGTGCCAAGGTGGCGGACAAGCTTCCGCTGCTCACGAGCTTCCTCGGTCGCGCGGATTCGCTTCTCATCGGCGGGGCACTGGCGTTCCCGTTCCTTGCCGCGCAGGGCGCTCGTCTCGGTGCCACCCCCATTGAGCCGGGCCTTCGGGACGCCGTGGGCGAGTTCTTCAAGAAGGCCACCGCCGCCGGCACCGAGGTCGTCCTGCCCACGGATGTCATGGTCGAGCGAGCGGACAAGCCGGAAGCCGCCGCGTACGCGGTGGGCCACCTGCCCCCCGGAGGCCTCGCGCGGGACATCGGACCGGCGACCCGGGCCCGATTCGTCGAGGTGCTCGCGCGCTCGAAGACCGTCTTCTGGAACGGACCTCTCGGCCTCGCCGAGGACCCGCGTTTTGCCGACGGGACCCGGGAGGTCCTCTCTCGGCTCGGCGGAATCCCGGGATATCATGTCGCGGCCGGCGGCGACTCCGCCCGGGTGGCCCAAGACCTCGACGTGTCGGGAGCCTTTCAGTTCATCTCGACCGGCGGCGGTGCGGCGCTCGAGTTCGTCCAGGGACTCGAGCTCCCGGGGCTCGCCGTGCTCCCCGACGCGTAGAGCCGCCGCCCATCGGGGGCGGGGGCGATTCGGGGTCGAGCGTCGCCGCGAGGTAGCGCAGGTAGGCGCTCCCCACGCGAGGCACATCGAGCTCGGCGATCTCGGGAACCTCGTACGGATGGTTCGTCTCGAGGTACCGGAACAGCGCACCCACCCGCTTCGGGACGGTCTTGAACAAGACCAGCGCCTCGTCGGCCGATTCGAGCTCCCCCTTCCACCAGTAGCGGGAATGCGCGGGCACGACATTGGCGCAGGCGGCCAGCCCCCCGCGAAGGACCTCCTCGACCACCACGAGGGCCGCTTCGCGCGAGGGGTACGTCGTGAGGACGAGTCGCATCGGACCGACCGCGCGGACCTGGTCGAGAGGATACGGGCTCATGCCGGGGGCTCCCCCACGGTGGGGCGCCCGGCCGAGAAATCGAGCGTGGCGAGTCCGAGGGTCGCGAGGTCGACCACCGCGGCGCGGGCGGGAACGGGAGAGATGTTGCGCATGCGCTGATACTCGGTCTCGGACTGCCAGGTCGAGGCGTTGAGCAACAGTACCCCGCGGTACCGGTCGGTCCCGTAGGTATGGGCATGGCCGGTGACGAGGATGTCCGGCGGCGGGTCGATGACGAGCCCGTCCCGGGGCAGCGGCGCGAGCGGCGTTCGGTCACCGTAGATCGGCGCCAGGTGGCGCATCTGGAGCATGCGCTTCATCACCTCCGTGGGCCGAGCGTAGGAAGCCCCCGGGATCGCGGGGATCAGGTCGTCGAAGCTCCTCCCGTGATACGCCTCGACCACGACCCCCGAGAGCGCGAACGTGGACGGGT
Source organism: Thermoplasmata archaeon (assembly GCA_050013595.1). Classification (GTDB taxonomy): domain Archaea; phylum Thermoplasmatota; class Thermoplasmata; order Lutacidiplasmatales; family UBA184; genus Lutacidiplasma. The sequence continues at coordinate 40,463 of JBEKEY010000002.1, forward strand.
TCGCGAGGTTCCGCACGTTCGGAGGGAGCAGCGAGCTGAGGTTGGTCGGGAGCGCCGGCTGAGGCTCCGCGGGGGAAACGGCATCATGGTTTCCCGGGATGGCGACCACGTTGAGGCGGTCCGGCAGCTCCGCGAGCCGTCGACCGAGCTCGGCGTATTGTTCGACCACGTCGGTGATCGCGAGGTCGCGTTCCTGCCGCGGATAGATGCCGATCCCGTCCACGAGGTCGCCCGCGATGACGATGTGGTCGATCGAGGCCGCGAGGTCGGGGTAGGGGCCCCGACCGCGGAGGAACTCGACTAGATGCGCCCAGTTCTCGCCCAGGAACGATTTGCTGCCGATGTGGAGGTCGGAGAGGAACATCGCGCGGCGAGGCGACGCCGCCCGGCCCATCGGTCGGGTGGAGGGGACATCCGGGCGCTCCACGTGGGCCACCCGGGGGATCCGGCCCGGGTCTTTCGAGAAGCTCACCGTGAGACCGACCACCTCGTCGGAAAGGAACGTGAGGCGCGAGCCGGGCGAATCTTTGGGGACGAGCATTTCGACGGAGCCGGTCTCGTCATCGACGGTAAGGATGATGTGGTGGCGCTGGGGCGTCTCCCGGACCTCGCGCACCATCCCGATGATCGAGGACACACCCTCGGTCGCGCGCAACTCGCGGATCGGTCGGAGGTTCGGAAGCTCCGGTCGTCCTCGGAGCATCCGTGCGATCGCCCGGTACCGGGATTGGAAGAGCGCTTCGTAGGCCGCGATCGGCTGGGTCGTGACCGGCGGACCCGTGAACCCCTCGCACACGAGTTCGAACGGCACGGGCGGGCGACGGGCGGTGGCGTTCGCGACGAGCCCGGGATTGAGTGGTTCCGAACGGGGCTCGGGCGATTGCCGCCGGGCGAGGGCTGCCTCCACCATCTCCCGGGTGACGAACGGGGACTCCTCGCCGGACCGGGCCACGAGCTCCCGCGAGAGCGCGAGTGGCTGGCGGTCGGAGAGGATCAGCTGGAGAGCTCCGGCCTCGAGGAGCTTGTGGTGCTCTTCGAAGTAGGCCACTAGGTGCTCGCGCAACGCAGCCGCCACGTACCCCTCGGCCATCCCTCCCGGTCCCCGGACCGTCCAGGAGATGGCGGGTCGTCGGACGAGCCCCGGCTTATTTCAAGACTCGGGCGACCGGAGCGACGCCGGGCGGTGCCGCCCCGTGGGACGGGCGCTTAGCGGTACGATTCCTTCGCGTAGGAGGCCCCTTTCGGGTACTTCTCCTTCAGATGCGCGACGAACGACTCGGGTGTGCGCGCGAGGTGCGCCGCGTACCACTGCACCACGACGTCCTTGAGCACGCGGTGGAGCTCTCCCACCTTGACCTCGTCCTCGTCACTATCGTAGAGCACGGCCTGGCTCATCATCCGCATCCAACCGGAGTAACGGTGGTAGCTCTCGCCGTCGCACCACTCGAAGATTCCACGGATGTGCGACTTCCCCTCGGGAGTACGGTAGTACCAGAAGCGGAGCGTGAACCCGCCCCAACCGGTCGCGCGGTCGGCGAGCTCGACGGTCTTCACCGCACCGAAGTCGAACGTCTCCTTGAACGTCCACTTCGTCGGGTACTCGGCGAACGTCGCGAAGAGCGTCTGGGAGGGGTCGATCGTGAGATGGACCGAGACCTCTTCGAACTGGTTGTGGACCTCCCAGAGGTCCTGGAGGAGTCGGCGATTGATCTCCGCTCGCGCCGAAAGGTCCTCTCCCGTCTTCGCGCTGGCCGCTTCCTGGGTCTTCGAAAGCTCGATCTTCAGCGACGAGACGAAGTCGTCGTCCGCGAGGGGAGGTTCGGGTGCGGGAGTCCCGGGTTCCGGGACGGACACCACTTTGCGCGCAGATTTACGGGGCATGAGTGCAGGCTCCGAGGTCGCGTAGCGGAGGCCGCTATAAAGACTGTTAGCCTCGTCTCGCATCGCGGCTCGCCGGTGGGCGTGAGGTTCGTCGAGCGCGAGTTCGGTGGGCGCCCGCTTAAATACGGTCTTCGACTCATCACGGTTGGAAAGCACCCCTCCGGGGACGAAAGGAGGTACCCTCCCGACGTCGCCAGGTGATCCGGAAGCACGACTCATGTTCCGCCCACGATCCTGTCGTAATCTCCGCGCATCGTCCGGCGACCCGGGTCGTACCTAGATTCGTCCCTCGGGGAGACCCCCGCAACTGTGCGGGCGCTTTTCACCATGAGGAGAATCGAACATGACCAACGACCCAAACGCCGCAAAATACCAGATCCGAGCCCGCATTTCCGCCGAAGGCGTCATCGACAAACCTGACGTCGTCGGGGCGGTGTTCGGACAGACCGAAGGACTGCTCGGTGACGAGCTCGACCTGCGCGACCTCCAGAAATCCGGACGGATCGGACGCATCGAGGTCGAGATCGACAGCCGCAAGGGAAAGAGCGAAGGCGAGATCCTGATCCCGTCGTCCCTCGACCAGGTCGAGACCGCCATCCTGGCCTCGGGACTCGAGACCGTCGACCGCATCGGCCCGTGCCGAGCGAAGATCGAGGTGATCAGCGTCGAAGACATCCGGATCTCGAAGCGCCAGAAGGTCGTCGAACGCGCGAAGGAGATCCTCGCCCACCTCCAGGAAGAGTCGAAGGGGGTCGGGATGGACCTGACCGAGGCCGTCCGCAAGGCGGTCCAGGTCGAGGAGATCACGACCTACGGTCCCGAGCACCTCCCATCCGGACCGAACATCGATCAGGCGGACGCGCTCATCGTCGTCGAAGGGCGCTCCGATGTGCTGAACCTCTTGCGCTGCGGGATCAAGAACACGATCGCGGTCGAGGGGACGAGCGTCCCGCAGACCGTGAAGGACCTCTCGCGCGGTAAGACGGTGACCGTCTTCACGGACGGCGACCGCGCCGGGGAGCTGATTCTCCGGGAAATGCTTCAGACGATGGACATCGATTTCGTCGCCCGCGCCCCGCGCGGAAGCGAGGTCGAGGAGCTCACCCAGAAGCAGCTCCTGAAGTGCCTGCGGAACAAGATCCCCCTCAACCAGTACCTCGAGATGAGCGGGTTCGAGTCCACGGGCGCGACCCGGGAACCGAGAGAAGAGCGCAGCGAGGAAGGCGGCGGCCGCGGCGAGCGACGGGACGAGCGTCCCCGCGATGGCGGCGGACGACGGGAGGAGCGCGAACGCGCCCCGCCCGCCCGCATGGCCGTGCCGCTTCCCCCGCCACCGCCCCCGCCCGCGGCCCCGCTCTCGCCCGAGCTCCAGCACTACTTCGAACTGCTCGACGGCGTCGAGAACCAGTCGAAGAGCCTCTTCCTCGGCGAAGGCGACGCCGTGGTCGGCGAAGCCCCCGTGAAGGAGATGATCGAGGCGCTCGCGAACCTCACCGTTCCCGCTAAGGCGGTCGTCTTCGATGGGATCGTGAGCCAGCGGCTCCTCGATGTCGCCCAGGAGAAGGGGATCACGACGGTCGTCGCGACCCGCCTCGGCCCGGTCGGGAAGATGCCCGACAAGGTCCGCGTCTTCACAAAGGCGGACCTCGGCGCCCCCGGCGGCAATCGCTAGGGACCCACCGCACGTCGCGGGACCTCCCCCCGAGGCTCCGCGACGAACCTTTTACCTCCCGCCGCGTTTTCTCACCCGACCGTGACGACCCCGGCGAGCGACAGCGCCCACCGCGCTCCGACAGCGCTCGACGAGGTAGGCACCACCGAAGACATCCACATCCCGACCGACCCGCTCGAGCGGGTCATCGGCCAGGAAAAGGCCGTTGAGATCGCTCGCATCGCGGCCTACCAACGACGGCACCTCTTGCTCGTCGGCCCCCCCGGCATCGGGAAATCGATGACCGCGCAGGCCCTCGCGCTCCACCTCGAGCGACCGAGGTCCGAGCTGCGCGTCGTCCACAACCCGGAGAACCCCGAACGGCCCAGCATCGAAGTGGTCTCCCGGGAGGAGGTCTACCACGAACGCGAGGCGGCCCGGTCGGTCGAAGGGGAGCTGATCCCTCCCACCGAAGCTCCGGCCACCGTCGCCGAGCGGCTCGGCTACCGATGCCCGCGATGCAGCTTCTACTCGCTCCCAACCGAGCGCTACTGCCCGAGCTGCGGGAACGTGAAGCAGGCGCCCCCCGGGGTCACGGGCAGCGGCAACCCGTTCCGCGACCTCGTCGGCGGGATCCTCGAGCTCACCGTGAGCCCCGGAGGGAATCCGCAGGAATCGGTCCGAACGACCCGGCTTAAGTCCGGTGTGGAGGAGGTCGTTGCCTACGAACGGGCGGGCGACCAGATCAAGGTGCTCGACCAGCGGGCGCTCGAACGCCGACGCCAGCTCCAGCACCAGAGCCCGCGCAAGGTCCTCGTCAAGCTCGACCGCAACACCTTCCTGATGGCGACCGGGGCGACCGAGACGGAGCTGCTCGGGGACGTTCGCCACGACCCGTACGGCGGCCATCCGCAGCTCGGGACCCTGCCGTACGAGCGCGTGATACCCGGCGTCGTGCACGAGGCGCACGAGGGGGTGCTCTTCATCGACGAGCTTCCGCACATCGGGTTCCTGCAACGACACATCCTGACCGCGATGCAGGAAAAGCGATTCCCGATCACCGGCCGCAACCCGCAATCCGGCGGCGCCGCGGTCCGCGTCGACGGCGTCCCGTGCGACTTCATCCTCGTGGCGGCCGCCAACATCCAGGACGTTCACCGGATCCTCTCCCCGCTGCGTTCCCGCATCGCCGGCTCGGGGTACGAAGTGCTGCTCGAGACCGCCATGCCCGACAACGAGGCGAACCGGCTCCGTATCGCTCAGTTCTGCGCCCAGGAGATCGCGGTCGACGGCCGAATCCGACCGGCGACACGCGCCGCGATCCTCGAGCTCATCCAGGAGTCGCGCCGACGAGCCGAGGTGCTCGACGGACGGCGCAACGCGCTCACGCTGCGTCTGCGCGAGCTCGGCGGACTCATCCGGACCGCGGGCGACCTCGCCGCGGTGTCGGGAAGCGAGTTCCTCGACGCGAGCCACGTCCGGGAAGCCCTGCTCCGGGCCCGCTCGATTGAAGAGCAGGTTCGCGAGGTCTACGGCTCGTTCCAGGGTGGGCTCCGCCAGGAGTCGACCGAATCCCAGCGGCAGTCGATGGGCTACTACAATTGGAACGACCACCCCGACCCGGGCCAGTTCCCCGGCGGCTACGGCTGAGCCGACCTCCGAAGGGCATAAGTGCCGGGCGTCGGTGGCCGCCCGCGCGGGCGCGTAGTCTAGTGGTTATGACGTCACCCTGACACGGTGAAGGTCGCCAGTTCGAATCTGGCCGCGCCCATGACCCTCTTCTCGTCGAAGTTGATCGCGGAACGCGTCACTTCGTGCTCGACCGAGGAGACGGGATCACAGGCCCCGCCGCCGTTCGCCTCCGCTCGTGGCCCGATCCGTCGCCACGTTCTGCACGTGCGCCAAAATCGGCTTGGAGCGCCCCGACCCTAGCCCGGATGCCATGACGCGGGGACTCAGACCTCGGGAAAGGCGCCTTCTGCTCGAATTTGGAGTGGCCGCGTTGGGAATTGCCCTGCTCGTGGGATTCTCGCCGGCCCCGACCCCCGTCTCGGCCGGCGCCGCGACGACCTCGCTCTCCCCCACGACCGCGGGTCTCACGTCGGGGACGGCCGACTTCCCCGTCGTGTTCAACGAGACCGGATTGCCGACGGGCACGAGTTGGACGGTCACGCTCAACGGGACACTCGAGAGCTCCACGACGGCTACGATTACGTTCGAGGAGCCGAACGGGTCGTACTTGTTCACAGTACAGCCCGTCTCCGGGTACTCCACCATACTCGAGGGCAACATCACCGTCAACGGGGCGCCGTTCTACTTCACCGTTGAGTTCACCTCGAACGCGCCTCCACCGCCCCAGAGCTGTCCCGGCTTCCTCTGGGCCGGTGCTAACAACACGCTCTACGGGGATTGCACCGGGGGGTTCAATGCCGAATATCGCTCCTACAACGCATCGACGGGATGGACGTTCGACAACGACTCGTTCCGGATCGGTCCCGTCGCCGAAGTGACTCCGTCGGGGACAATCGATGCACTGGCGGTTCCGGGCTGGTCCGGACACGGGTCGGTCGCCGTTGCCTATTCTCCGCACGAGGTCAACTTGACGGACACGATCGTCGGGTTCGCCACAAACGCGGTCGGCGTCAATAGCACGGATGGACAACCGGACGGCGTGACGCCCCAGTGGATCCCGGAGCAGCTCCCCGGCGCGGGTGGATCCACCATCTGGAGTCTCGGCGGCGTGACGTTCGGGAACGTTACGCTCGTCATCGTCTTCCATTTCGCGAACGGCACCGGGACGAGTCGGGTCAAGTTCGACGTGAAGGTCCTCGACTGGCCGTGGGTCAGCTCGGGCGATTCTCTCGGGCTCGCGGTGGAGCAGGAGGCGTACGCGCTCCCGGGAGGCTCGCATTTTGTCTACACGGTAGCCACCGACACGATCTCCCAGCTCTGGAACTCCAACGACACCCCCATCGCGAGCCTGGCCTTCGGGCCGACCGCGAACACGACCGGAGCATCTCCGACGGAACTCCGCGTCTCCGATCAGGTGGAGCTCTTCGCGAACGCCTCCGTTCCGACCGTGGCCGTCGCGCTGCTGAGTTTCTCGGGGCCGGGAGGGTACCGGAACATGACGTACGATCCGTGGGTCGAGTTCGGAACGACCGGCGCGGTGCCGGTCTCCCTCACCCCGGGAGGGGCTTCGGGAGCATTTCCCCCGCTGGCACTCGTTGTCGGCGTCTTTGGCGCGTTGGTCGCGGGACTCCTCCTGGCCGTCTACGCTCAGCGGGCACGACGCCGCCCGATCGAGGACGGCCTGAGGTCCGCAAGCTGAGGCTACGGCCGCGCCCCGCCGAGAGGGCGATCGAGGAGCTCACTCTCGGGTGAGCCCACCCCACGTCGAGGAGAACCGGTCGATCCACCGGTCCTCGAACGAATCGCGGAAGGAACGGTAGAGCCGAAGCACGAGGTCGGGCCGACGTGCCCGGTACTGACGCGTGACATTAGTTGCGTCGACCTCGACGATCCCCAGAGCGACCAGAAACTTGAGATGGAATGCCAGCGTCGATTTTCCGACGCCGAGGCGTTCCATTAAGTCGCCGAAGCTCAGCCCCGGGAAGCGGGCCAGCTCGACGAGGAGCGCTCGCTCGACGGCGCTTTGCATCGAGAGCAGTAGCTGTCGGTCGATCGGAAGCATGTCGGCTGGAAAGTAGAAGTCCCGACGCCCGCCCCGCTCCCGGTACAAGAGCCCGGCCCGCAGCATCTGGTCGAGGTGGTAGGCGGTCTCGCCCCATCCCATGCCGAGCCCTCGTTGAATGGTTCGGGCGCTCGCGCCCGGATGCTCGCGGACGAATTCGAAAATGCTCCGGCGGGTCGGCAGTTCGAGCACACTACGGGTTTGGAGGAGGGGGGATCTTCCCCCGAGGGGCGACGAACGATAGATACAACAGCACCTCGGACGCGATGAGGAGCAGAACCGGAGCGATCCCCAGCTGCCCGTCCGGGATGGCATCCGACCAGAGCGCATCTACAGCCCCGACCCCGCCGACCACACCGACCACGGCGAGGGCGGTCCCGACGAACGCAAAACGTCGATCCCGGTACCGACGGGCGGCGGCGAAACCAATCCCAGCGAGGAGCGCGGCGAGCACGATCGCGAGAACGTCGAGCAGCAGAAGTGTCTCGTTCACGGGGATCGATTCCTCTCCCGAGCTACGCGGACACAGCGTACCGACCCGTAGCCGGCACGATTTCCGCACTGCTCCCGTTACGCAGCGCTCGGGGGTTAGAAGAATCGATTGGTGCAAGCCCTGCTTACCGAACCTACGAGCCCACGCCGTTGCCCTCGTCGCCGACGTTTCAAAGGGACACGGCCAGGCAGCGTGGGTTCAGGGGGAATGTACGAAGGTCGGGGGGGACTGAGAGGACACTCAATGCCCGGAAGGTCCCGCTCCGGATTATTCGAACTGCCGGGCAATGAGAGCGTGGCCGCGCCCACGTTCCCCCGAGGGGGGCTCCGGCCCCTTCCGGTCAGAATCCGAGGACTTCCTCGACGAAGACCACGGTCGCTCGGCCCGGATTGAACTCTCGGGAGATGACGAGGATCTTGTTGAGCCCGCTGTTCATGCCGTAGGCCTTCAACGATCGGGCATCCTCCATCGGGTAGGAGTATTCGCGCAGGCGTTTCAGACCGTCCTGGAGCGTCGGCACTACCTTTTGTGCGCCCACGACCCAGATCACCTTGTCCGCACCGTAGGCGTACGGACCGAGCTGGCTTCCGGTCGCCGAAGCGATCAGGAGGTCGCCCTCCTCGGTGACGGCGTGGACACTTCCGACACTGTACTGGGGGGCCCCGCCGATCTGCCGCATCTCCCGTTCCTGGGTCTTCCGGTCCAGGGCCATGAGGCGTTTACGTACCGACTCGTACCGACCGGAGTCTTCCAATTCCTTCACGAGGCCGACCTCGGCGAGCGTTTCGGAGGTCGAGGTGAGCACCTCAGAGTGCTCCGGGATGAGGGATAGGACCGTTCGCAGCGCCTCGGCCCGGGTAGGGACGACGAGCGCGTGGATCCCGTGCTCCTTCAAGTGAGCGGCGGCGCGCTCGAGCTGCTGGTGCGTGGCGGACTTCGCGTAGCTCGGATTCGGAACGAGGTTCGACTTCTTGGCGGGTCGGACCGACATAGAAAACCGCAGCGTCCTAAAGGTCCAACCGCTACAAAGCGGAGCGCTGGGGGACGCGTAACCAACTGCTTGCGCCGGTATCCGGCCGCTCGAGGTCGCGGGGCGCGGGGACCCACGTTCTACGCGGCTCGGACGATCGTCCCTTCCCGGAAAGGTCTTCTCCGACTATTTTGTCAATACCTAATAATTAGGGATGCCGATAAGTATGGTCGGTGACTCCGTTCGGACGTGGAGACCCTCCAGCGCCTGACGCATCGCCAAGTCGAGGCCCTTCGGACGATCGGGGCGCGTCAAGGAGAACTTCGCGGCGCGAGCCTCAACGAGATCGCCGCGGGTTTGGGCGTGCGGCCCCCGTCGGCCCTGGCCCATCTCGGACCGCTCGAAGAGCTGGGACTGATCTCGCGATTCCGGGGGAAGAGCCGGCTCACCGCCCGAGGATTCACCTGCCTCGAGGAGTACCGTCGTCATCACCGGGTGGCTGAGAGCCTCTTCTCGCGGGTCGGACTTTCCCCCGAGGCCACCTGCCGGGCTGCTCGGGAAGTGGACCTCTCGCTGAGTCACCTCACGGTCGAGAAGATCTGCGCCGCGGAGGGTCACCCGTCGGTCTGCCCTCATGGTGCGCCGATCTCCCCCTGCGCTTCCGAGAAGGGGGGGACCGATCGTTGAACCGGAAGCTCAGGATCGCGATTGCCGTCGTCGTGGTCGCGGCACTCGCCGGCGCCGGGCTCTACGAGGCCTACGTTCTGAGCGTGCCACCGGCGCCCTGCGCCGGCGTGACGACCCCGACCGGCCCGAGCGGAGTGGCTGCGGCCGAGCGCGGGGCCGCGAGCGCGGGCTCGCCGGATTTCGCCCGGGCCAAGTTCGCCTTGGCGAGCACCCTCTCCCTCACCACGGCTTGGGACACGAAGGCGAGTGCCGCTTCCACCGGCGCGGCCGCCGGAACCGGCGGCATCGTCATCCCGGTCGTGGCTGCCGAGAACTTCTGGGGGAGCCTCGTCAGCCAGATCGGTGGGACCCACGTCAGTGTCACGAGCATCATCACCGACCCGAATACCGACCCGCACGAGTATCAGTCCAACGATTCGACCGCCATCGCGATCAAAGATGCCCAGTACGTGATCCTCAACAACGTCGGCTACGACGATTGGGCCTCGGCTCTCGTCGCCGCGGACGGTACGCCCAACCAAACGGTCCTGAACATCGGCGACGATCTCGGAATCCATGTGGACGGGGGCATCGTTACCGGCAACCCCCACATGTGGTACAATCCGACCTACGTCAACCAGACCGTTGCCTGGATGTACCACAACCTCACGACGATCGCTCCGTCGCTCACAGGGTACTTCACGGACCAGTACGACAACCTGACCACCTCGCTGACCGCGCTCTATTCCGAGGTCGGGGCCATCCGAGCCCAATTCGTCGGCACGGTCGTGGCATCGACCGAGAGCATCTTCGTCTACCTCGCGAACGCGACCGGCCTTGACTTGGTCTCTCCGCCGACGTTCATGGAAGCGATTGCCGAAGGGAACGACCCCCCCGACGCGAGCGTCGTGACCTTCCAGTGCCAGCTCGAGAGTGGCCACGTGCGGGTCCTCGTGTTCAACGCGCAGACCGTGACGCCGATCACCACGAACATGAAGGTGATCGCCCAGGAAAACAACGTCAGCGTCATGAGCGTCACCGAGACGATCGTGCCGCCGACCGCGACGTTCCAGGAGTGGATGGGCGGGGAGCTCAATGCATTGTATGTCGCGCTCGATGCCAAGGTGCTGGGCCAATGAGCCGATCCGACACGATCTCCCTTCCAGGGCATCCTTCAGTCCCCACCGAGATCGCCCGCGCGGACCACCTGGAGGTGAGATACGGTGGCCGGACGATCTGGAGCGATGCCAACTTCCGTATCAATCGCGGCGAGTTCGTCGCGGTCATCGGGCCGAACGGGGCCGGCAAGACCACCCTGTTCCGGCTTCTCCTCGGTCTGATTCGACCCGCAGGCGGAGACCTCCACGTCTTCGGAGACACCCCGCGACGCGGCAATCCGAAGATCGGCTACGTTCCGCAGAGCCACCTGGTCGATCGCGATACGAACGTCGAGGCGGTTCAGCTCGTCCGCCTCGGGTATTCGGGCAACCGGTGGGTACCGAACCTCACGCCCCGAGGAATCCGCCGCGAACGGCAAGCGACGGACGAAGCCCTTCGGTCGGTGGGCGCCACCGAGCTCGGCAAGAAGTCGCTCGGCGCGATGTCGGGCGGAGAGTTGCAGCGGATCTTCCTTGCCGAGGCTCTGGTCGGACGCCCGGAGATTTTGCTCCTCGACGAGCCGCTCGCAAGTCTCGATATCCGTCGAGCGAAGGAGCTTGTCGAGGTCGTTCATGAACTCGTCCGGATGCGCAACGTCGCGACCTTGCTCGTGGCGCACGACATCAATCCGCTCATTCACTGCCTCGACAAGGTCATCTACATCGCGAACGGCCGAGTCGCGACCGGCCTACCGAGCGAGGTCCTGACCACCGAGAGCCTCACTGCCCTCTACGGGGTCCGTGTCGAAGTGCTCCGGGATTCGCGCAACAACATGGTGATCGTCGGCGGGGAAGATTCCCACAAGGACCCGGACGCATGACGAACATCTCCTGGAACTGGTGGGGATGGAACATTATCCTGGACCTCCGGGAGATGCTTCAGTATGAGTTCGTTCGCAACGCGTTCGAGGCCGGCACGATCATCGCCATCCTGGCCGGCATCGTGAGCTACCTCGTCGTGCTTCGGCGCTCCTCGTTCGCGGCCCACGCACTCGGTCACGTGGGTTTCTCCGGAGCCGCCGGGGCCGTGCTCTTCGGGGTGGCCCCGATCTATGGGCTCTTACTGTTCACCACGGTCTCCGGTAGCGGGATCGCGCTCCTGGGCCAGAAGGCCTCCCACCGGGACGTCGAAATCGGGACCGTTCTCGCCTTCATGCTGGGCCTCGGATTGCTCTTCCTCGCCTTCTACAATGGGTTCGCAACCGAGGCGTATTCCATCCTGTTCGGGGAGATCGTCGGCATCAGCAACGCCCAGGTGCTGTTCACCTTCGAAGCGAGTCTGCCGGTGCTCGTCGTTCTGGCGCTTGTCTACCGCCAGCTCCTCTTCGCATCGCTCGACGAAGAGGTCGCCGAAGCGAAGGGAATGCACACCTTGCTGCTGGGCGTCATTTTCATGCTCGCCCTAGCGGTCGCGATCTCGATCGCGGTCACGATCATCGGTGTCCTGCTGATCTTCGCCCTCACCGTCACCCCGGCGGCCATCGCGATCCGCCTCGCCAAGCGGCCGCTCTACGCCGTGATGATCGCGGTCCTCGTCGCGCTCTTCGCTACCTGGGCGGGCATCTTCATCGCGTTCTACGAGATCGAACCGACCAGTTTCTTCATCGTAACCATCGTGTTCATCATCTACGTCGTCGTGCGAAGCCTCCCGCTCCTCGCGCGGGTCCGGGCCTGGTTCGCACGGATCCTCCGCCTGCCACCGGCAAGGCCTGCCCCGCCTGTCGCTCCTTCCCTTCCCCCGGCTCGGTCGGTGCCCGAGCACCTCGACCTCGGCCCCCTGGAGCCTGCGACGGCTCCCTCGGCCGATCCAGAGGCGACCTAGCCGCGGGCTAAGGACCTCTCGGGTCTGAGCCCGGATCGGAAACGGAAGGGTCGAGCGACCCTCTGGACCGCCGCATCTTTGGCGAGAGCTGCAGGAATTCCTCGAGACGGCCCTGAGCGGCCTGAATGGCGGGCAGGTCCCCGCCGGGACCCCGGAGCGCGTACGCCGCGCCGACCGCCAGCAACGCTCCGAGAATCGGACCCAGGACGTAGACCCCGAAGTGGGCGAAGTTCCCAAGGAAGAGGTCGGGCCCGAACGACCGAGCCGGGTTCATCGATGCGCCGCTGATCGGGCTTGCCCAAAGGCCCGCGAGCGCGATGTACCCCCCTACCGCCAGCGCGGCGATAGGGCCCACGTTCTGCGCCTTCGATGCCGTTCCAAGGATGACGCTGACGAGCCCGAGCGTCAACACGAGTTCCATCACCATCGCCTGAAGGTCCGAGATTCCTGGTCCGGGCTCGGTCGCTCCCATCATGCCGACCCGCCCGAACATCAGCCATAGGAACAGGCAAGCGACGGTCGCGCCGAGCAGTTGCGCAAGGATGTACCCCGGAACCCGTTTCCATGGAAAATCTCCCCGCGCTGCGAAGCCGATGCTCACTGCCGGGTTGAGGTGGGCTCCTGAGACCGCGCCCATGAATAGGATGATGGCCATCACCATGAGGCCGGGCGCGATGACGGCCGCGTCACGGCCGACCGCTCCGGGGCTCACGGCGGAGACCACCCCCGCCCCGGCCGCGACGACGACGAGGAAGAATGTCCCGAAGAACTCCCCGAACAGCCTTCGCCCTTCGAGCCTGGGGTCGTCGAAGTCTCGCCGGTTGAAAGGGAACCTCCACTGTAGGCTAGTCACCGTACCCCGCTCGGCTACCGTCCCCGGGGGGGTTAGGCCAGTCACGGCGGGTTCCTAGCGCGGATGCGACCCCCGGCCCGTGTTTGGGGCCGTGGTGGGGACTTCCGCATATCGCGGGGAGAATACGGGCGATGATATTCGCCTTTCGAACCCGAACCCCGAAAGGGAGTTGCGACAGCTGCGATAGGTCCGAGTCACGCCGCCGGATTGTTCCGGCACGACGCATCTCGGAATCGTGGGTGGCGCCCCCCGCTCCAACGTGCGCGTCGGCCGGCGGCTCCTCCTTCGACCCTTCCATGAGGGTCGACCCGATGGAACGGAGCCGAAGTCCGCCACGGAGCGTGCTCGGCCCCTCCCGGATACGTATTAATCCCGGAAGAGGGTCGGAGGTCCCGTGTCGCGGTCCGTGGACTATCCTGTGGGCCAGATCGCCGAACGACTCGAAAGGGTCTCCATTCTGCGCAGCCTTAGCGGCCGGCAGCTCCACAAGCTCGCGAAATGGGTGAAGGTCCGGGAATTCTCCGAAGGCGAGACGATCGTCAAGCGCGGCGAGGGAGGACTCGGCCTTTTCCTAATTCTCGAGGGAGCGGCGGAGGTTCGTCGCGGTACTCGCAAACTCGCGCGCCTCGGGGTCGGCCAGTTCTTTGGTGAGATGACACTGTTCGATGACCAACCTCGTTCGGCCGATGTCATGGCCATCCAGACCTCGAAATGCGCTGTCCTCTCGAAGTGGGAGTTCTGGGGTTTCGCCACCGCGGAGCCGGTCGTGCTTCGCGGCATCCTTGAGGAAATGTCCCGCCGGCTTCGAGAAACGAACCAAGCCCTCTCCGAGTGATCACTCCTCGGCCGAGTTCCCGCCGTTCCCGCGGGCCGGTGCGCGGCGGTACGTGATTCCCGGTTTCCACCAGGGTTGGGGGGATTCGAGAAGTTAGCAGCCGTTCGGGCCGCATTTCGGCGCCTCTCACTCGGTCGGGTTTTACTCCCGTCGCGGCGTAGTCCTCTTCGGAGACGAACGGAGGTGGCTCGGATGACGGGAATGGGACCGGAAGCGCTCTTGGTCCAGGCAAGGGTCGATCCGCGCGTCGTGCTCGCCGAGTACGCGCTGCGCGATTGCAACCGGGAGGAGGTGCGAGCGGTCGAGGAGATGCTCCGGCGGGAGCTCGAGTGCCTGCCGGTTCGCTACACCGCCGCCCAACGACTCCTTCGCTGGGGACGGAAGCGACTCCGACGTGTCGACCTCCCCCTCGCGGCCGCGCCGGCCCTCTGCCGTGAACCCGAGATGGCCCCGGCCGCACCGGGTACGGCAGCGCGGGGCCTCGCCAGCGCGACCCTGGCCGCCCTGCCGGCCTGGCGGGCGGCGGTTCGTCCCGCGGGGGCGGGTCGTATGGTGGCCGCGGCTCCCGCCTACGTCCGCGACTAGGGACAACCGCCTCTGCGGCCGCTCAACTCCGGTCTTCGCCCCCTCGGATCGGACGAGGACTCACCCCTGGACGGGGGTAGAGGGAGGTCACGTCCGTAGGAGGCGGGGCTCGTGCTCCCGCAAACAACCTTTTGGCAAGCCTCTGACTCCACCGTTCCGGAGAGCGAAGTGGACCCCCTCGACTTTGCCATCTATCGTTTCCTTTCTCCGAACGGGGAAGCGAGATTCTGGGCCGGACGCCGGGTGATCGACCCGACGATCCCGGCACGGGAGATCGCCGAACGGGTCAAGATCAGCGAGAACGGGGTTCGGGCACGGCTGCGAGACTTGGCCGACCGGGGATTCCTCCGAGGCAAGGCGGTCACCCCCAACCCCTCCCTCTTCGGGGTCCGTACGTTCGTGGTGGAGCTTCCCATCGACACCGCGACGCACTCCGAGCGGGTCTTCCGCGACCTGGCCCTCGTCGAGGGGGTCATCTTTGCCCGCGACACCCTCGACGAAGGCGAGCGCCATGTGGGGGTCTACTTCGTATCCGACAGCGATGCCACGACCACGCGACGGACGGCACTGATCCGACGACTGTCGCCCAAAGGTCAGCTGAGCCCGCCGCATCCGTACTTCATTCCGCCGTGCGAACAGGAGTTGTCGCCCCTCGATTGGCGTCTCTTGCGGGCGCTCTCACAGAACCCGGAAGCGTCGATGGCCGAGATCGCGAAGATCCTTCGGATCAGCCTCAAGACGGCCGCTCGACGGTATCATCAGCTGATCGAGACGAGAGCTTGCTGGTGGACCCACGGTCCCCAGGCCGAGGAGTTTCCCCTGGCTCTCGTGTGGATGAACCTCCGCGAGCCCTCGCAACGGGAGACAGTGGCGGGATTGGCGCTTCAAGAGGCGCCGGCGTGGATACCGGTCGCGTCTGACGGCCTCGGCCTCGAACCGGAGGCGGTGGCTTCGGTCGTGGCCGGTCTTGTGCCGGCGGATGCTCCGATCGTTCTCGAACGATGGGTGAAGAAGATGGTCGGTCTTCCGGGGGTCGAGAGCGTCCGTCGCACGTTCGCCCTCGGTTCGATGACGTACCCCATCTGGTTCGACGAGCGGGTCGCAGCGCGGGCCGACCGACGCTCCTGAGCCACCGTTCGATACAGGTATTCGATCATGTCTTGCCCCGCCCGCCACCCTCCTGGGCTCGACGGCCCCGGCACGCGGGAGTGAGGTCGGTACGGGGGACTTACCGCGGATTCACAGTGGACGGATCGTCGAATGACTGCGGTACTTCAATGATCCTCGGGAAACCTTGGTCGTGATCTCGGCGCGAAGCAGGAACGAACGTCCCGTCCACCGCGCGAAGCTCCGATGGGGCTTGGAAGAACGGTAGAAGTGAGTGTACCGAACGGGAATGGGACGTCCCCGGTCCCGGACGTACGAGTATCGTCCCTTGCCCACCATCGTGCCATCCTCCCCGACCGTGATCACCTCGCGCAGCGGCCCCAAGGGGAGCCCGGGAGGGACCTTGAAATCGCCGACCGTGGTGAGGACGGAGTGAAGTACGCCCCGCTCAAAACGCGCCCTCTCACTCACGCTCACCGTCCCGTATCGACCGAGGGTCGTCAAGCGCAACGAAACGAATTCCGAGCCGAGTAGCTCGAAGGGGCAGAGGAAGTCCTTGTCGCCCGAGTGCTTCGCCCCCACGAAGCACTTCCCGGTCGTATGCATGATGGAATCCGGTCCCGGTACGCCCTTCGGTGCCGGCGAGCAGTAGTCGACCGTCCCGGATTTGACGCCCACGGTCACATCGACCGTGAGTGTCCCTTTCGCGCTGAACGTGGTCCCGTTCAGGACCCCCGATATCGACACCTCCACGCTGCTCGGGTCGGACATGGCCGCCGAATCGACTACGTTCTATATGGAATGACCGAGGGCCGGGCTTAATCGCTAGAACGCCGTCCTCGGGCCGTGGCCGCGACCCGGCGACTCGCCGCCATCATGTTCACCGACATGGTGGGCTACACGGCCTCGACGCAGACCGACGAGGCCGGCGCGCTCGAACTGCTGCGCGAGCAGGAGGAGCTCCTCCGACCGCTGTTCACGACGCACCACGGGCGCGAGATCAAATCGACGGGAGATGGGTTCCTGGTCGAGTTCGACAGTGCGCTGCGCGCCGTCGAGTGCGCGGTTGCGATCCAGAAGCAACTGCGCGAACGCAATGCACGACCCAGGGCCAAACCGATCCGGCTCCGTGTCGGGGTCCACCTGGGGGACGTGGAGGAGCACGGGAGCGACATCTTCGGCGATGCGGTGAATATCGCCTCCCGGATCGAGCCGCTCGCCCCTCCCGGGGGAGTCTGCATCTCGGGGCAGGTGTACGACCAGGTCCGAAACAAGATCGCAAACAGCTTCGAAAAATTGGGACCCAGATCGCTCAAGAACGTGCAGTTCCCCGTGGATGTTTATCGGGTGGCGTTACCGGGTGGCGTTGCGGAGACTCCGTCCGGAGGCCGGGCTCGCGCCCGCCTCGCCGTTCTCCCTCTCGCCAACATCAGTCCCGACCCCAAGGACGAATATTTCGCGGACGGCCTCACCGAGGAGTTGATCAGTAGTCTCTCCAAGATCCGGGAGCTCCGGGTCATCGCTCGGACGTCCGTGAGCCAGTACAAGTCCGGGTCGAAGTCGGTTTCCCAGATCGGCTCCGAGCTGGACGTCGGTTCGGTGCTCGAAGGGAGCGTGAGGAAAGCGGGCAACCGGCTGCGGATCACCCTGCAACTGATCGATGCCCGGACGCAGGAGCACGTCTGGGCCCACAGTTACGACCGCGAGCTCGACGATGTGTTCGCGATCCAGATGGAGATCGCGGAGAAGACGGCCGCTGCACTTCGTCTCGAACTGGTCGGCACTGAGCGCGAATTCCTCCGAAAGAAGCCCACCTCGAACATCGTTGCTTACAATCTCTACCTTCGGGGGTTGCATGCCGCGCGCCGGACCTCGATCGACGGGTACGTCGAATCGGTGAAGTTCTTCGAGGAGGCCATTGGGCAGGACCCCGAGTTCTCCCTCGCGTACTCCTCCCTCGCGAACACGTACGTCCTGCTCGCCGGGGAGACGATGAAGCCCCGCCATGCCTTCCCCCGTGCTCAAGAACTGCTCGCCAAGGCGCTCGCACTGGACCCGAACTCGTCCGAGGCGCACACCGCTCGAGGCAATCTTGCGTTGCAGCACGACCGCGACTGGGACCTCTCCGAATCCGAATTCCAGCGGGCGATCGAACTGAACCCCAGCAACGCGAACGCTCACTTCTGGTATGCGATGCTCCTTCTGGTGCTCCAGAGATTTGACGAGGCCGCCGAGGAGCTCCGAGTCACGATCGAACTCGACCCGCTGTGGAAACTTCCGAGTCTCTGGCTGATGACGGTCCAATTTACCTCGGGAGATTTCGATTCGGCGATCGCCACGGCCCGGGAGGAAGTCGAGCGAGACTCCTCCGACCCGAATCCCCACATCGCCCTCGGAACGATCTATTTTCGCGCGGGCCGGATCGAAGAGGCGCGCCGGGAAGCGGAACTCTCCGCCGGGCCGATCTCCCAGACGGCCATGGCGGATCGAGCCGTCCTGGGGGCGCTGGTCGGTCAACCCGAGGAGGCTCGTCGATTGATCCGAGAGTGGACGGACGAGGCGGAAACCCGGTACATCAATCCGGTCTGGGTCGCTGCACTCTACGCCGTGCTCGGGGAGAAGGAGGCCGCGTTCGACTTTCTGGAACGCGAATTCCGAGAGGGAGAGATCGGGTCGTTCTGGTTCTTCTATCAGGGGTGTGCCTTCGACCCCCTTCGAGACGACCCCAGGTTCCGGGCGATACTCGAACGATTGAATCTCCCCACGAACGGCCACACGCACGCCGGGGCGGGCGAGGGATAGGGCGGAAACCCCGGCAACGGGGACGGCGTTCGAGGTGCCATGCGGGTCGCACCTACTTTGTCCTTGGCTAGATGTTCCTTATATCCAATGTAATATGTTGTATGTCGTATGACACTGGTTCAGGCCCAGATCCCGGAATCCGAGTATCGACTGCTCCGCCAGAAGGCTGAGGCGTCCGGTCAGCCGATGAAGGAGGTCATGCGTCTGGCCCTGCACGCCTACCTTACCGAAGAAACGGTCGACCCCAAAGATCCCATCTTTCAGATCTTCCCGCTGGGAACGAGCGGACGGAAGGGACACCGGATGGCGCGGGACCACGACGAGCAGCTGTACGGGCCCTCGCGATGATATTCGTGGATACGAGCGCTTGGCTCGCGCTCGCCGACGCTAACGACCGAGATCACCGCCGAGCCCTCGAGTTTCAACGGCACATTGTCCGAGGCGAATTCGGTCGGCAGGTTACCACGAATTACGTCATGGCGGAGACGGTGACAATGGTTCGCCGTTGTCTGGGGGTTGTGCCGGCCATCGCGTTCGGGAATGCCGTTCGCTCGGGCACGCAGACGGGCCTTTTCTGGGTCGAGCCTGTGCACCACCGAGAGGCCATGGAGCTAATGGCGAGCCATACCGACAAGAACTGGAGCCTCACGGACTGCACTAGCTTCGTGATCATGCGCTCCCTTGGGGTCCACGACGCATTCGCGTTCGATCAAGACTTCGTCCAGGCGGGGTTTTCCGCGCATCCGTAGACCTCTGCTGGGTGCAAGGTCCGTTGCACCTACCTCAGGGGGCCGGCTCGGGCCGGGCTACGACAGCTCGCCCAACCGTCGTCGCAGCCGCACCGCGAGCCAGATCCGCAGACCGAGAATGGCGCCAACGCCGGCCAAGATAGCGGACAATAGTTCGAGGTTGCTCAACCCCAAGGCATGAGCGCTCAACGCGATACCGAGAACCCAGACGATCACGCTGAGGTCCAGCACCCCGAGGAGTTTCAGCACCCTCCCCAGCTGACGGCGGGCTCGCACACTCGCATCGGAGCTCGGCGGCGATCCGGTCGACGGCATGGCGAGGTTCGTATCTTCCCGAAGATGATGAAGGTCCGCGGAACGGAACCGGTCCACCGTTGCTAGGTGCAAGGGCTGCTACGGCCACGCTGCACCGGTGAGTGCGACCAAGCCAGCCGCACGGGGACCTCACCAACCTGGTGGCAAGGAGTCGTGCACCCAGTTCCCGCTACTGTTGGCTGGGCGGTCGACCGAGGTCCTTCATGATCTGGTCGTACTGCTCGCGCGTGATCTCCCCGCGAGCGTAGCGCATTCGAGCGACCATCGCGGGACGATTCATTCGTGGTCCCTCGGAATCGTCCCCGCCGTACCTCCGCCGGCCGTACCCGCTCGCCCGGGTGCTCCAGAAGGCAACCCGTACGATGAAGAACAGAACGATGAGGATGAAGAAGAGAAAGAAAAAGCCCCCGAAGAGACCGAAGCGGAACGGGGTCGAGGGGGTGGAGACCCCGAACGAGGCGGGGTAGAGCAGGATCAGGAGGATCAGGGCGGCGACGACGACAAAGACCAGACCGATGATGATCGGGAACCAGCGAATTCCCCTCGGCCGTTGGGCATAGCCCCCGCCCCGAGGCAGGTAGTAGGGACTCGGGTTGTTCATGCCGGATCGCGAGGAGAACGCCCCGTTCCGGGATAATAAGAGTCGTCTCGAGAAGGTACTCGATTTCAGTATGTGGCCAGCTGGAGCTTGGTCAATGGGGCAGGTCTCGACGGACCCCGAGCGCGAGGGCAGCGCGCACCGCTTCTCGCGGGGCCATCGGACGGCCCTTCCTCCGCCGTTTTGAAAGGTATATGCGAACTGTTCGACTACCATGTTGGTGTCGTCAATCGAGCCCTCTTCGTCGGAGGGGAACCCCGCCGGACCCGCCTCCTCCACCTCCGAGGTCGCGTCCGCTCGATCCGGGTCGATTCGCCCCATGCCTTGGACCCCTCCCGGCGCGTCGGGAAGGTCGCCGCGTCGGCGACATCTCGTTCGCTGGATCGTGGTGGGCGCGGTCGTGGTCGTCGTGGGCCTTGTCGCGACCGCCGTTTGGCTCGACTTCGTCGCCAACCCCCGCAGTCCCACGTGTCCGTCGCAATTGACCGGCACCTACCGCAATGCCACCGTGCTCTACGTGGCAGCCGCTTGCCAATCGACTGCCAGCCTGGCCGCGAATTCGTACAAGGTCTACGCGCTGACCCCGTACTCCGACCACATGGTGCTCCTCGGCGGGTATGTCGCGAGCGCGCCGGTCGGTGCCTACCTGGTGAACAGTTCCGAGATCTCGGTCATCGAATCGAACCCCCACCCGACGGCCCCGCCGGCCCAGTACTTCTGGGAGATCTCCGACGCCCTCAACTACACCCTCACCCTCGGAATTCCGGCGGCACCCTCCCAGTTCTACCTCGTCTTCGAGAATCTCAACGCGCAGTCGCTTTCTCTCCGGTGGGCCGAGCCGCTCCAGGTCGTGGTTCAGAGCGGCCGCTGATGCCGAGAGCCCCCCGTTTCGGGGCGTGGGTGGGGGGGATCGCCCGGCACGCGGTCGCGTTCCACGACTCGTTCAGTCGTCCCAGTGGCCCATGAACCGGAGGCCGAACGACACCCAGGCTCCCAGAAGCACGGCCGCGAGCACGAGGAGCGAGACGACCACCACGACGATGATCTGGACGAGGCTGAAGCCGCCGGTCCAGAAGGCAAGGTAGAGCAGGATCAGGCAGAGCCAGCCGGCCGTCGCGGCGATCGACGCCAGGACGCGCCGGCGAATGCTTCCGAAGAAGCTGAACTCAGGGGATTGGGTCGGGGTCGTGCCGGAGAACGGAGTCGCGGACATCGCGGAGAGACTTGGATCTCGCCATAAGAACGTAACACACCGAGAGTGGCCACCGGGGCGGTGGAAGGGTCGGGCGAGTCCCGTCGACGATCTAACCCGGCGCGTCGCCCCCCGCGGGCTGCCAGAGTTCGATCGGATTCCCCTCGGGGTCGTGGAGGCGGGCGAACCGACCGTTCGGGTAGACTTGAGGGTCGATCTCGACAAGGATTCCCGCGCCTCGCAGTTGCGTCACCATCGCGTCGAGGTCGCGAACGCGAAAGTTGACCATCCAGACTCGCAAGGCTTCTCCGAAGTAATCGGTTTCCTGGGGGAAGGGATTGAACACCGTGGGCCCCGCTTCCTGTCGCCACGGTGATTGTTCGTAATTGGACGGCGTCAGAGTAACGCCGAGGTGCGCTAGGTACCACTGACCGAGTGCCCTCGGGTCCCGAGCACGAAAGAACAGACCGCCGATACCTACCACTTTCTCCAAGTCCGATCCCCCACCTCCTCGGTGAACCTCCGTCGCCCCGTGGCGTTATGATGTCTTCGGGGGTGGCCGACCTGTCGCCGGGTAGAGAGGATAGGAAAATGACTGTGACTCCAAGGAAGCGTCCGTCACCGGCCGGAAAGAAGCGGCATCACAAGCAGCGCCAGCGAAGGATCGCTGCTCGTCGCCGCCAAGTCCCCTTGGGGGGAAACCGGGCTCGGCGCTGAATCGAACTTGGAATGAGACGGCGACCCGTTAACCGCTTCGGACGGACAACGGGGCGCTCCGCTGAAACCGGAGGAGTTCTCCCTCCGGGTTGAACGCGAACACGAATCGTGCGTTCGCTTCTCCCGAGGTCACGGCACACGTTCGTCCCCGTCGGTCCCCGGCGATCTCGATCGAGTCGATCTCGTTCCACCCGGTATCCTGCTTGACCCGGGCGATCAGCCCCCGATACTGGACCACGCAAAGGTCGCAGCAGAAGAACAATCGCTCACCCTCGACCTCAGCCCAGACGTTCCCCCACGTGGAGTTGCAAATGGCGCAGCCGTCGTAGTTACGCTTCAAACTGCCCCGCCCGTTCCAGTCGTGCGATGAGGTAATCGTCGAAGAGGTCGATCGAACGCAAGAAGACGGCTTGAACCTCCTCCACCACATCGAGCTCCCCCGCGAACCGGCTGGCGAGAGCCAGCGCTTCGTCCGAATGTCCTACGTCCGCTTCGTAGCCTTCCCGGAGGAACCCCTGGGCCGCGCCGGTGATCTCGTTCCCGCTGAGGATCGTCGGGTCGAAATAGTGCACCGAAGCGCCGTCGTCGGTGAGATTGCGATTCGCAATGAGCTCGAGACTGTGCATGGCCGTCAGGACGGCCACCCAATGCTCGCGGGTCGCCATCTCTCCCCATTGCTCGATGGCCCGGCGCGTCGCCGGAAGCGGAGGAGTGGAAAGCACCGTGGCGCGATCGACGCCGAGGCTTTCGCCCATTCGGAGCAAGAGCTCGTAGTGAGAAGGGCGGTCCGGGCCGAATCCGGCGTACTCGGTGGTCAGATTGTCGAGCTCGTACTGAATGACCTCGGGCCGGTCGGTGCGGGCCATGATGTACGCGCACGAGCGCACCCATTGTCGGAGAAAGTGCTGGTGCTCGACCACGTACCCGAGCAGCGTGGCTCGCGACGGATGTTGCAACGCCAGGACGAAAGGATGGGGCACTTTTCCGAAGAACTTCGCGATGAATCGCATCTTGACCCATCGCGTGAGTGAGGTGGGACCGAGGTCGAAGAACGCTCGGAGGGGCGGAACGAGCGATCCCGCCTCGGTCTTTCGGCGCGTGAGGTTCTGGTTCAGCCATCGAACGTGATCCGAATCGCTCGCATCGGCCTGGTCGACCAAGTGCTGAGCCAAGGCGGGAAAGTCCGCTCGCGCGAACCCGACCAGACAGGCCGGACACTTCGTCACGAATTCGACCTCCTCCCGTCAGAAGGGAAACGATGGAGGCAGGCGGCCCCGAAGCTTCTGATACTCCGGTTCGGAGCCGTATCGCTGCGCCATGGCGGCGAGGGTCTGCTTGACGTCCTCGGGAGTACGGCGTCGGCTATCGGCGACCATCCCGACCGTGCCTTCGAAGTCCGCGCCACACGCCTCGTAGCAGTTCCCCATTCCGGTGAGCAGCTCGCGTTCCCGGGAATCCACACGGAAAGGAATCCGGGCGACCCCTTAAGGATTCACTGGACGGCATGGAGATGGGCCGACACGGCCGCGAAAGTGGCGCCGGAAACGTGGATTATCCGCTGCACCTACCTCCGAGAGTTCGGGTTACTTCTGACGTCCCTTCCGCACGCCCGCGAAGGCCGCCTTGCGAAGCTTGCGGAGTCGTGCCTTGGCCTGGCGATGGGTCAGGGTCGAAGTGTCCACGTCGATCGGCTGGCCGGTGGCCTGCGCCTCGTGGGCCACGGCGAGTTCGAAGAGATGCTTTCCCAGTTTCCCCAACGGTCGGTCGAGGAAGTCGATCAAGCGGCCGCTGAATTTGAGGGGTCGAGCCGCGACCTGGGGCCACTCCTCGGGCGGTCGCGGGCGATCCCGTGTGAGCACGGTCGCGATATCTTCGGCGCCCGCGTCGCGCAAGGTGAGGGGGCCACCGAGCGGCCATCGCTCTCGTAGCGTTCGGATCACGGAGGTCGAACGGAACACGGGATTCACCACGGTTCCCGGGTCGACCCAGGCTGAGATGGCGAGGGTCGGGATTCGGACCCCAGCGCGCTCGAATGTGAAGCCCATCTGACCGGGGGGAGCGCCGGGCGAGGGGGCGGGGACCGCGGGCGGAGGAACATGGTCGTAGGTCCCGCCATGCTCGTCGAACGTGACGATGAGGAGAGTGTTTTGCCAGTTGGATCCCTTGGTATTCGATGCGTCCCGGACCGAGCTGTAGACATCGGCGAGCAGCTGTTCGCCCCGCAGCATCGACGCGGGAGCCGGAAGTCCGAGACGGTGTCTCGTGCGGGCGAACCCGGGCGGATGCATGTCGTCCCGCGGAGGCAGGATGTTCGGCTCGATGAACGAATACGCCGGCAACGTCCCCGCCGCTGCCTCGGCGTGGAAGTCGTGGATCGTGGAGAAGTGCGTATCGAAGTGGGCCGCGAGCCGGCGGGCGTGGATCAGACCCGTGATCGAAACGATCTGTTCGGGGTTGATGTAGACCTTCCACGGAAGCTTCGCCTCCTCCAGACGTTCGAAGATGGTGGGAGCGTCGTTCTGCGTGACGAAGTTCTTCAGGGGAAAATCGAGGACGAGACCGGACGAAGACGCGGCATGGAAGAATGACCGGTTGGGCAGGGTCTGTGTCGGAACCTCGCAGAACCAGTGGTCAAAGCACGCGAATCCCTTCGCGAGCGTGGTCAGTACCGGAATCTGATCCGGAGTATAGGAGGCCATGATCTCCGAATACTCGTCGTACGATGGAAGGCGGCCGACCTCCGTCCGGAACGAGTTGATGTAGTCGGCCACAAACCCATTCATCCCGGGCACCGCGTCCGCTGAGCGGGGGGCGTTGAAGGGCCCCGCCATCTCTTTGGCCGGCTTGAACCGGTTCTCCGGCGGATCGACCGTTCCGAACAGTTGGGTGTTGATGTGGGGATACTCCTCGCCCGGATCCGGGTCGGGAACGTCGAGGTCGGTCGCCGGATGTACGGGAACCGTCCGTCGGTCGGAACCATCCACACCCGGGGGAATCGGGTTGTTCAAGTCCCGTCCCAGCACCCCCTCGAAGGCACGGGCCTCCCCGGGTCGATAGAGGTATCCCAGCACGTTGTCGAACGACCGGTTCTCGAACATAATCACCACGAGGTGGTCAAACTTAGGCACTGGATTTTCGGTCATTGTCGATCTTGGAGAGGAGCGGGGACTGACCCAGGTCCGGGACTGAGAATAGTTTGACTGACGGCCGGCCGAACGACCCGAACAGCATCGTTCCCGCAGAAGAGCGGCCGTTGGGTCTCGGTCAACCCAAACTCTAAGGCAGCGCGCCCCTTCACCCGTGGGATGGACGACGTTCAGTTCGACCGATCGATTCGATTTGCGGCCTATCTCATCGGCGGAGTCCTCTTCCTCGTGTTTGGAGCTGAGTCGCTCATCTCGGGAATCATCGAGTGGGCCGTGGAGTGCAACAACTCCAACTTTGGCCAGGTCTGCGCCGGCAATCAGATCTGGCAGGTCGTCTCGCCTGCCATCGGGGGTGCCGTCCTCGTTGTCTTCGCGATCATCTTCTTCGTCATGGCGAGCCGGAGTCGCCGCTCCGGTCCGGCCTACCTCCCTCCTCCTCCCCCTTAGCGCAGATCTCGTGCGCGGGTGCAATGCCTCTTGCACCTTCCCGGTCGGGGTTCCTGCGGCGAAATCCGTCGCCGGAGTGGGTTCCGGGGCTCGTCGGACCCGAAGAACGGCGATACAATGCATTATAAACCACGAACTCGCAGATTGACGGGCCATGGCGCGACCCGTAATGCTCGCAGTGATTCTCGGCGTGATCGCAGTACTCTCCCTTTCGTTCGCCGCACCGGCGGCGCTCACGAGTTCCCCGGTCTCCCCCGCCTCCTCGGTCCATCCTTCGATATCTCCGTTGGCGAGCCCGCCGCCCAACCCGTTCTTCACGGGGATGGCCGCCAGCGTCGGACTCGGGGTCGCGAACCTCTCGACCCTGGGGGGCGCGAACCCTCCCAACGCGTCCACCTTCATTC
The DNA here is from genome assembly GCA_050013595.1 of Thermoplasmata archaeon. GTDB lineage: Archaea > Thermoplasmatota > Thermoplasmata > Lutacidiplasmatales > UBA184 > Lutacidiplasma. The sequence continues at coordinate 66,547 of JBEKEY010000002.1, forward strand.
CCGACCCCGAAATTTCATGCCCAGGCCCGAACGGCACCGTCTGGGTTCCGGACTACCCCGCTGCGCGTGTCCTCGAGTTCCAGCCTCCGTTCACGACCGGTATGAACGCTTCCGTCGTGATCGGTCAAACGAACTTCAACGACTCCGCGGCCGGCATCTCCGCCACGAACCTTTCGAACGTCGGCGGGTGCACGGTCGATTCCCACGGAGACCTCTGGGTCTCGGACAACGGGAACAACCGGGTCCTCGAATTCGTTCCTCCGTTCACCAACGGTAAGGCCGCGTCTCGGGTCATCGGCCAGTCCACGTTCGCCGGGAGCCAATCCGGAACAACGGCGACCAACCTATCGAGCCCCGTGGGCATGGCCTTCGACCCTCAAGGCAACCTATGGGTAGCAGACTCAGGAAACAATCGCGTCCTC
>JBEKEY010000003.1:0-62699 GCA_050013595.1 Thermoplasmata archaeon
GGAAGGAGTACTCCTCGGGGTCGAGATGCACGATCACGGAGCGGTAGCTCCCGCTCGCTCGGAGGTGGGCGAGAGCGCTCCGAACGTAGGTTCGTTCGCTTTCCTCCCACTCACCGGTGACGGGTATGTCGTAGTGGCGGGCCGGGGGCAGGTCCTCGAGCTCGCGGGGCACGAGCCCGATCGGGGAACTGACGGAGACGAGGTGGACCCGTTCGAGAGGAACGAGGCCCTCGAGAGCGCCCCAGAAACGTCGGTGGCTCCGGGACCGACGGTACGGCTTGGTCTTCGAGCAGGGAACGAGGAGGAGGACCGTTTTCGAGGGCGGGGGCCGGTACCGCTCGAGGAGACGGCTCCGGAAACGGGCCATTTCGGGCCGACGGTGCGACTCGAGGAGAACGTAATCGCGCGAACCCGAGAACGCGACCGGGGTCCGCTCGTCGAGCAGCTCCCGAAGCTCCCGGTCGGCGTACCGGAGCATTTCGGCGAGGGCGGGTTCCGTGATGAGACGGGCCTCCACGAGCTCTCGCAGGCGTCCGCTCCGGGCGGCCGCGATGGCTTCGGCCATGGCCCGACGGCAGGCGACCACCGCGTGGGCGGAGAGGGGACCCATGGGGTCGGACGAACAGGACACGCAATCGCACGAACGTTCGAGGCGAGTCGGCGCCGGGGCCCGGGGCCCGAGCACGGGATCGAGGAAAACGCCTCGCGCTGCCGCGAGCTGAGCCTCCGTGGTATCCACGAGGTCGATCCCGAGGTACGCGAGCAGGGGGATCCGATGCGGGAGCGCGAGTCGGGGCGCCCAGAGCAACGGCGCGGAGCCGAACGCAGTACGCACCTCACGAACGGCGTGCACGAACGCCGCACCGTCCGCCCAGAGAGCTCGCGCATTCCCGAGGACGATCAACTCCGGTCGCTCCGCTCGAGCGGCGACCGCCGCCTCGGGGAGGAACGGGGCATGGACCAGGAACGCTCGGGCCCCGACCGGGTAGACGCCGGGTCCCTCACCCCCGACCTCGGGAGCGAGGACCGGGACCTCGATACGGAATCGAGCGGCGGGGTCGGCGATCTCGAGTCCGCGCTTCCCGACGGGCCCCGCGACCGACCGAACGGAAAGGCCCGGACCGCTTTCCCCTTCGAGCCGGCTCTCGAGGAGCGACGGGGTGGTGATCAGAACAGGCCCGAGGGTGGCCGCCCCCAGCAGGGAAAGTCCTTCCAATCGTTCCACCGTTCGGGACATGTTCGCGTCACTCGCTCGAGATCGCCCGCGAGCGTTGCGGCCTATCCCTCGGCCTTGGACATCTTGCGCCGGCCCCCGGGGGAGGGGGATGGGGTCGGGAAGAAGCTCTCCCATCTCGTCACCATCGCCTCGCGGCGGTCGGCGCCCGCCTCCGACCTTCCCCGTCGGCCGAACAGAGGGTCGTGCGTATCGCGGACGTCGCGGAGGAACTCGGCCGGGTCGGCGCTCGCTTTCTCGAACCCGTAGAGGATCAACTGGCGCAGGAACGACGAGCGGCCTCGCCAGCCGATCCGTCGGCGTACCGCGGGATTCAGGTGACGCTTCGCCAGTCGCCAGACCTCGTTCGTCGTCCGGTAATCGCGGGCCGATAGGCCGATCATGACCTGGGGCATATCGATCGAAAAGAGGGGACCCCGACGCGCTATTGAGCTCGTTCCCTGCGTCCAACCTACGGTTGGGTCTAGAGAACCCACGCCGGACCGACCGGAACGAACACGGCCAGCGCCACTCCTACCAGATAGAGGGCGCTCAACGTGAAGTGCCGCTGAAACGGCACTCGCGCGACCGTGGGGTTCTTCGCGAGGCCCCGGTCCGTGACGGCGACGACGACCGCCATCGCGAGGAGCGCGACGAAGTAGGCGGTCGTGAGGTGGAGTTCGAGCCCGAAGACCGCGAGAAGGACGAGCGCCGTGGCGTGCAGGACCGGGACGAGACGGACCGACGCCCTCACGCCCCAGCGGACCGGGATCGAGAAGAGACCGAGCGCGCGGTCGCTCTCCACGTCCCCCAGGCTGTGGATCGTCTCGAACGCCGTTCCCCAGGCGAGCAGGCCCGCGACCGCGAACAGTACGGTGACGGGCAACGTGCCGGTGACGGCAATGTACACGGCAGCGGGCGTGATCGCTTGGACCAGGCCGAGGAACGCCGTGGTGAACGATGTCACCCGCTTTGTGTAACTGTACCCGAGGACGAGGAGAAGAGCGACCGGTGCGAGCACGAACGCGAGGGGATTGAGAAGGTAGGCGGCGACCACGAGGACGGCGGAGTTCGTCGCGCAGAAGCCGAGCGCGAACGCGGCCGACAGTCGACCCGTCACCAACGCCCGACCTTGCGTCCGGGGGTTCGCCGCGTCCAAGCGGCGGTCCGCCCAGCGGTTGAACGAGTGGCCGGCGTTGCGGGCCGCCACGAAGGCGATCACGATCAGGAGCAGGGTCCAAAGGTTCGGCTTCCCGTTGGTGGCGAGCAGCAGGAAGGCGAGGGCGAACGGGAGGTTGAGGCCGAGGGTCTGGATCTCGAGGAACCGACCGAGCTCTCCGAACGGACCGGGGGGCACCGGAGCGTTCGCCGTCACGGCTTCGAGCGTCCGATCAGCCGGGCGAGGACGGGGTCTTCCTTCATCGCCCTCTCCGCCGCGGCCACGGCGGCCGGGTCCGAACGGATCTCCTCCGGCCAGGGTCGCGGGAAACCGTCCTCGGGTCGCTTGCGGGTCGCGTCGATCCCCACCTTCGCGCCGAGGTTCGGCACCGGGTTCGAGATCGACAGCTGGTCGACGGGTCCGTGCGAGATCTCGAAATCGCGTCCGGGGTCGGCCTGCAATCCGACCCGGTAGAGCACCTCGGAGAGGTCGTGGACGTTCACGTCCTCGTCGACCACGATGATGTAGCGCGTGAACATCAGCTGGCCCAGACCCCAGAGGGCGTGCATCACCTTGCGCGGGTGGTCGGGGTACGTCTTTCGGATCGAGACGATCCCGACGTTGATGAACAGCCCCTCCATCGGGAGGTTCATGTCGACGATCTCGGGGAGGACCATCCGGACGACGGGCCGGAAGATCCGCTCGACCGCCTTTCCGAGGACCGCGTCCTCGGTCGGCGGCTTCCCGGTCACCGTCGACAGGTAGACGGGCTTGGTACGGTGCGTCACCCGGGTCACGTGGAAGACGGGGAACGGTTCCGGGGCCGAGTAGTATCCGGTGTGGTCACCGAAGGGGCCCTCGACCGAGCGCTCGGTCGGGTCGACGTATCCTTCGAGAACGATCTCCGCGTTCGCCGGCACCTCGAGGTCGACCGAGCGAGCCGGAACGAGCTCCACCGGCTCCGAACGGAGGAAGCCGGCGAACACGAAGTTCGAGATTCCTTCCGGCACCGGGGCGAGCCCCGAGAATACCGTGACGGGGTCGGCGCCGATCACCGCGGCGACCGGCATCTTCTCGCCGCGCGCGGCCCACTTGCGGAGATTGTTCGCACCCACCCGGTGTATCTGAACGTGCAGGCCGAGCGTATCGGGCCCGTACTGCTGGAGCCGGTAGATCCCGGTATGCGATTCGCCGGTCTCGGGGTCCTTCGTGATCACCACCGGGAACGTGATCGTGCGGCCACCGTCCTTCGGCCAGCACCGGAGGATCGGAAGGCGGCCCAGGTCCACGGAGCTCTCCTCGACCTCCTGGCAGGGCCCGGAGCGCACGCGTTTCGGAGCGAGGGAGCGCAGGGTCGAGAGGGTCTCGATCGTGCCCGAGAGGTCGCGCATCGCTCCGATCACGCCCGCGGGCGGCCGAAGGTGAACCAGTCGCTCGACCCGTTCCGCCACCTCCTCGACCGTCGCCGCGCCCAACGCGAACGCGATCCTTCGAGGAGAGCCCAGGAGGTTCGTGACCACCGGCATCGAGGCGCCGGGCACGTTCTCGAAGAGCAGGGCGGGGCCGTCCGCGCGGAGGACCCGTTGGGTGACCTCCGTGATCTCGAGGTCCCTCGAGACCGGCCGGGTCACACGGACGAGGTCGCCCCGGGATTCGAGGGCGGTCAGGAATTCCCCCAGCGAGCGGAAGGTCACGGCGGCCGTCGAACCGTCCGGGATATTAAGCGAGGGGGCGGGGTCAAGGTTCATATCGAAACCTCGGGTCGACCCCGACGATGCAGACCGTCACCCTCGAGTTCAAGACCGAGGACCTCGCGGTCCTGGGGCTCATCCCGGAAGGATTGTTCGAGAAGTACGAGGAGGTCGAGCTCCTCGAGACCCTACGTCTCGAACAGGGCTGGCGACTCCAGCTGGTCCGGGTCCGGCGCCGCGGCCCGCTCAAGACCGCGTCCGAACTCGAGCGCGAGTCGCGACGGATCCGCACACTCTATGGCCTCGAGAGCTTCGAGCTCGTCGAGCGGCGGCCCCGCACGCACGACTACATCCTTCTCGTTCGCCAGCGCAACCCCGAACGCCTCCGGCGCCTGCTCTCGCTCGCGAGTGGAGAGATCTCCCCGACCGCTCCGTTCCGGATCACCGCGGAGAAGGTCATCGCGACGTTCCACGGCCAGGAAGGGGCCCTGCGGCGAGTCCTGAAGCGTCTCGACCGCGAGGAGTTCCCGTACCGGGTCGTGCGCGCCTCGGGGCGCCCCTACGTGCCCGACGAAGGAGCGACATCGCTCACGCCTCTCCAGTCGACCCTCCTCGCTCGGGCGTGGGTGATGGGATACTATGCGGTGCCGCGCCGGATCACCCTCACGCGTCTCGCCCAACAGACCGGACGCAGCGCCCCCGCGCTCGGCAAGATCCTGCGCCGGGCCGAGGGCCGCATCGTGGCCCGATGGCTCGCCTCCGAAGGCAGCGTTCCCGAGCCCGAGTCGGCCGACGAGACCCCCCCGCGGGAACCGTAAAGAGACGAGAACGCTCCCGAGCCACGTGCCCCGTCGAACGCGCGCGATCCGGGTCGAACGGGTTTCGGGGGTCGACGGGATCGCCCTGCCCGCGCGGGCGACCCGTGGTTCGGCGTGCTTTGACCTCGCGAGCGCGGAGTCGGTGGACCTCGAACGCGGCCGCATCACTCTCGTGCGGACCGGCCTCAAGATGCGCTGTCCCGCCGGAACGTTTCTCGAGGTCCGCCCCCGGAGCGGGCTCGGCAGCCGCGGGGTCCTGATGGTGAACGCCCCCGGTACGATCGACTCGGATTACTCCGGAGAGGTCCGCGTGCCCCTCACGTACCTGTTCGACGGGAAGTACCGGATCGAGGTCGGCGACCGCATCGGACAGGTCCGCCTCGTTACCGACGAGCCCGCCGAGTTCCGACCGGGAAGGGTCGGCGCGCTGCGCTCTCGGAACGGAGGCTTCGGCAGCACGGGCCGCTAGCGGAACTCGGAGAGGAGCCGCTGCACCCGTTTTGGCTCCGGCGGTGACGGTGCACGACCGTGCTCGATCTCCTCCTGGATGTCGACGAGCATTTCGTGCATCCGGCGCTCCCGCGAGAACGCGGAACGATGGAGACCGACGTCCCTCGTCCCTTCCGCGACCAGGATGATCGCGCGACCGGTCCGGGCCCGCCCGGTCCGTCCCCGTCGCTGGATCGTCCGGATGACATCGGGGACCGGTTCGTAGAACACGACGAGGTCGGTCGCGGGGATGTCGAGGCCCTCCTCGGCGACCGAGGTCGCCACGAGGCAATTCAACTCCCCCGAGCGGAACCGGTCGAGGATCGTCCCCTGCTCGCGCTGCGAGATCCCGATGTCGTCCCCGTGGCTCGCCTGGCCGACGAACCGAGCGGCTCGCACCCCGGGGTCGTTCCGACGACCGATCTCCTCCACGATGCGGTCGACCGTGTCGCGGTACTGCGAGAAGACGATCACCCGGGCCTTCGGGTTGCGGTGGAGCTCGTCGTGCACGATCTCGACGGTCTTCGCGAGCTTCGGATGCTCCACGGTGAGGGTCTCGAGACGACGAACGACCTCCTCGACGTCCGGGTCTCCGAGGAACGCCCGAAGCGCCGGGGTCCATCGTCGTCCTTCGCCGGGGCGTTGACGAACGAGGTACTCCCGGAACGAATCCACTCCCTGGGTCTCGATGAGCTCGAGCCCGTGCAGGCCCTTCATGGCCGCCGCCTGGGCCGTCCGGGCCTTCCAGAGGATCCCCGAAGCCGAGCCCGACTGGGTCTCCTCGGCGCGGATCTGCCGTTGCAGACGAGCGCCCACCTCGAGAAGTACCCGTCGACTCGCCTCTCCTGCCGGCAGGAGGTCGAGCTTGCGAAGGACGTCCACCTGCCGCTGGACCGCGGCGCGGAGCAGGATCGCGAGGTGCCGGACCTCGGGCGGTACCGGCATCTCCACGGCTTCCACTCCGATCCCATGGATGTACGGTGCGACGTCCGGGCTCAGTTCGGTTCGGTACTCGAACCGCTCGATCCCCAGGTTCGCCCAGACCTCGCGGATGCGCTGTCGACTCCCTCCGGGGGAGGCGGTCATCGCGAGCACGCGTGCCCGCGGTCCTTCGCGGTTCGCCTTCGCGATGGCCACGTAGGGGTAGTCGCCGACCGCTCGATGCGCCTCATCGAATACGATCAGGGAGAAGGTGTCGAGGGGAAACTCTCCCGCCGCGAGGTCGTTGCCGATCACCTGCGGAGTCGCGACCACGACCTGCGGGGGCCGAAGGAGCGCCGCCCTTCGCTCGGGCGCGATGGCGCCGGTGAGCGTCAGCGGTTCCGGGGCGAGCAAGGTGCGGGCAACGCTCGTCGCATGCTGCACGACGAGCGGTCGGGTGGGGGCGAGGAACAGAACGGATTCGGTGGGTCGGCGCAGGAGGAATTCGGCGACGACCCGCAGCGCGATCGCGGTCTTTCCAAGGCCGGTGGGGAGGACCACGAGCGTGTTCCGCTCGACCGCGACGTCGGCGATGCTCTCTTGGTAGACGCGGTCTTCGAGGAGGCCGGGACGGACCCGGGGATGTTCGACGGTTGCCATCTAAGGAGAGCTCCCCATCGACACCGGACCCGACCTTATTCGTCTTTCAATTGAGGACCCTTAGCCGGGGCTTCGCCGCCGTGGGTATCCCTCCCCGTATGAAACGCTCCAGGGTAGGTGCAATGTTCCGGATTCTCCCTCGATACCACGATTACACCCACTTTCAGTCGAGGAGGATTTAGCCCCCGTTTCGCGGAGATCGTTTCACGACCTCTCTTGGGGGTTCTTACGTTCGGCACGCCAACAACCCTGTGACATGGCGGCCATTCGAACGGTCATTCTTCCTTTCACCGCACCCCCTCAGCTCCTCCGTGCCCTCTTCGACGTTCGATCTGCCGTCAATCGAATTATTCCCGACTGGAGGAAACACATCGAAGAGTCCCGGTTTGACGCGACCAAGCGTTGGTACCCCGTGCTCCGTCGCGCCTACGGCCATTTGGCTGCTAGCTGGGCCATAATCTCATGCAACGAGGCATCGGCGACTTTGAACACCTGGGATGGCATCCTCCGCTACACCCGTCAGCGGGATCCAGCGAAGTTCGAGCGGATTAGGAATCAACTACCGCGTCGGGTGCGCCTCAAGGCGAGCTTACACAAAGATATCTACCGACTGCGAGGGGGAATCCTTGACATCACCGTTCGCCCGAAAGGGCACGTTCGTATCGACTTGAGAGGTACGAAGAACCCCCTATTCTGGAGATATCTCGAGGCCTCCGGAGGAACGTTCGGCCTCACCGTAACCGACCGGAAGCTGGCGTTCAACTTCCGCCTTCCGCTAAGACCTTTGATGGCCCAAGAGAGCGTCGGGGTCGACCTCAACATGCCCTCGGCGGATTTTGCCACGTCGGACGGGGAAGTGGGCTCTGTGAGTCTGCGCCTCATCACACAGGTCCAGGGAGCCATGAATCGGAAGAGGCAAAGTATCCAACGAACGATTCCTATAGATCTCGATGCTCAGCGCAGGGTCCTCAAACGTTACCGGGGACGAGAACGGAACCGGGTTATGCCCATCCTTCACCGGGTCGCGAACGAGTTGTTGGCGAAGGCGGGGGAGAAGAACATTGTCTTGGAGGATTTGTCTAGAACGACCGAAGGGTGCGAAAGGACCGCGACGAACGGCGAGCAGAGACGAAGGCTTAGCGTGTGGACGCACGGGCAGTTCACCCGCATCGTCACCTACAAGGCCCGGACCGCAGTCGTACGTGTGAACCCTCGGGGGACCTCATCAGAGTGTCCCCGATGCGGAGGGCCGCTGGCCCACCCGGAGTGGCGACGCGCTTCGTGCGGGAACTGCCAGGGCGAGTGGCATCGAGATCGGGGGGCGGCAATCGTCATCCTGGAACGAGGCCTCATGACCCTACGGGGAGCAACTCTTCCCCCGAGAGCGCGCAACGCGCTCCTTGAGGCGGCGGTCTGGCGTCCGGGATCGGAAACGATCCCCGGCCTCAGGGCCGAGCCGGTGATGGGAGACGACGCGAAGGTCGGTTGAAGCTGCCACAACAACCGAAAGAGGAGTATTAGGGGCGGTCTTCTACTGATTATGATCCCTCTCTGGGCCGAGGTCCTCCTACTCGCCGCCTCGGTCGCCGTTCTCTTGTATCAGGGCCTCGCCCTCCTGCTCGCGGCGCAGATGCCGCGTCTCAACCCCGCGCCACCCGCCCCCGTCGCCGCCGGTTCGTTCCTCCGAATCAGCGTCGTGATCGCCGCCCGGAACGAGGAACTCGACCTTCCGAGCACGCTCGATGACCTGCTCGCCCAGGATTACCCGAACCTCGAGGTCCTCGTCGTGGAAGATAGCTCGACCGACCGGACCCGTGAAGTGATCGATGCGCGGGCGCCGCGCGTCCGTCGGGTTGACCCCCCGCCGTTGCCTGAGGGCTGGGTCGGGAAGAGCTGGGCCTGCTGGAACGGCGCGAAGGCCTCGACTGGCGAGTGGATACTGTTCGAAGATGCGGATGTGCGCACCCACCCCGCCGCGGTCCGGACCACGTACGAGTGGGCGACGCGCGAACATGCTGACCTTGCCACGATTGCGCCCTGGGTCGAGATGCGCAGCTTCTGGGAACGTCTCGTGCTCCCGTTCTACGTCCAGGTGGTCCTGACGTACTTCCGGACCCCGCACGTGAACCGTCCGGGGTCGAAGGCGGCGATGGCCAACGGGCAGTTCTGGCTCACGCCCCGGACGGTCTACTTCGCGATGGGCGGCCACGAGGCCGTCCGGTCCATCGTTCTCGAGGATATCGCGATCGCCCGCCGATACCGTGCCGCCGGTCGCACCCTGAGGGTCGCCTGGACGCCTCGGCTCGCTCAGACCCGAATGTACCGGAATCGGTCGGAGATGTTCGAAGGCCTTCTGAAGAACGTCCACGGCACGGAGTTCTCGGCGGCCCGCCTGGTTGGTTCCATCGCGGGCCTCCTCGGGTTGTTCCTGCTCCCGCTCGCGCTCCTCCCGCTCGGACTCGCGACCGGTACGCTCGGACTGACCCTGATGGGCGGTTTCCTCTACTTCGCCCTCTTCGGAAAGCACATGGTCTTCGCGCGGGCGCTCGGAGCCCCCGCGGCCTACGGCCTGCTCTATCCGGTCGCGGTGGGGTACTACGTGGTCCTTCTCGTCACGTCGCTCGGTCGCGGGCTCCGACGAAAGCCGGTCGCCTGGAAGGGACGGTCCTATCCGATGGGTCCGTAACGCCCCGAACGGCTATGTGGTCGCCCGACCGTGACCGCGAACGACCATGGCGTCGCGCATCGACACGAAGTTCGAACTTCTCATCGGCGGTCACGAGATTCCCGGGGCCCGAGGGGAGCACCGACCGGTGCTCGACCCCGCCTCCAACCAGCCGATGGCCGAGGTCGCGGTCGCCTCGCGGGACGACGCGCGCCACGCGATGGAGGTCGCCGACAAGGCCTTCCGCGAGTCCAACTGGGCGAGCGACGACGGGGCCCGTCGGGGGAAGGCGCTCTACCGTCTCGCCAACCTCCTCGAAGCTCAGGGAGAGGCGTTCGCCCGTCTCGAGACCCTCAACATGGGAAAGCCCCTGCGCGAGTCGCGGGGCGATATCGCCTACGTGGTTCGCACGCTCGAGTACTTCGCGGGCGCGGCCGACAAGGTCGAAGGCGAGACGATCCCCGTGCCGGGTCCCCGATTCGACTACACGCTGCGCGAACCGCTCGGCGTCACGGTGCACATCGCCCCGTGGAACTATCCGCTGCTCCTCTCGATCCGGTCGGTCGCCCCGGCGCTCGCCGCCGGCAACGCGGTCGTCCTCAAGCCCGCGAGCCTCACTCCGCTCACCGCGATCGCCCTCGCGCGGCTCGCCCAGGAGGCGGGACTCCCCGACGGGATCCTCAACGTGATCTCGGGGAGCGGCGGCGAGGTCGGAGAGGCGCTGATCGAGGACCCGCACTGCGCCTCCGTCACGTTCACCGGCAGCGGTGACGTAGGTCACCGCATCGCCGAGCTCGCCGCGCGACGGTTCCTGCCGCTCACGCTCGAGCTCGGTGGGAAGGGCCCCGTGATCGTCTTTCCGGATGCCGACCTCGAGCGCGCGGCGAAGTCGGTCGGGTACGGGATCTTCGGGAACGCGGGCCAGATGTGCTGGGCGGCCTCCCGGCTCCTCGTCCACGAGAGCATTCGCGCTCCGTTCCTCGAGAAGATCCGAGGGATCGCGGAGAGCCTGAAGCTCGGACCCGGAGTGCTCGAGGGTGTCGAGATGGGTCCGCTCGTATCGAAGGAACAGGCGGACCGGGTCCTCGACTACGTCCGGGACGCGCGCGAGAGCGGCGGGACCCTCGTGGCGGGAGGGTCGAAGCCCGACGACCCGGCGCTCGCTCCGGGAAACTTCGTGCGCCCTACGATCCTCGCCGACGTGCCGGCGAGTTCCCGGGCGGTCCGCGAAGAGATCTTCGGACCGGTCCTCACGGTCTCCTCGTTCTCGGACGCGGACGAGGCGGTGCGGGTCGCGAACGATACGCCGTACGGTCTCCTCGCCGCGCTTTGGACCCGTGACCTCGCGACCGCCCACTCGGTCGCGCGCCGCCTCGAGAGCGGCATGGTCGTCGTGAACGACTCTCCGACCACTTATCCCCAGACCCCCTTCGCCGGGGTCAAGTCGAGCGGGGTGGGGTTCGAGCAGGGAGTTCGCGCCCTGGACACGTTCACCCGTCGCAAGAACGTTCTCGTGAACGTCGGCTCCGCCCGCAAGAAAGCGTGAGACCCTGGCGCCTCCGCGGCGAGCGCCGTGGTTCGTACGAAACCCCAAAAGGGGGCTGAGGGGGTCGAACCGGCCACCCGTGAGCGAAAACGTCCCTCACCCCGACGACTGGGGCATCTGCCGCTTCTGTGGCGTGGCGGTCGCTCCGGGGGCGACGAACTGCGGGATCTGCGGCGCGGACCATCCGCTCTCGGCCGCCGAGGCGGTGAACCCGCCCCGCAAGGTCCGCCGCTGGCTTCGGCTCACGGGGGCGTTCCGGATGATCATCATCGTCACGGTGGTCCTCGGGCTCGCCTACGCGATCCTGTCCGCCGAAGTGAGCGGACCGCCCAACCTGACGAGCGACCCCCTCACCACCGCGGGCACCTACTCGATCGGTCCGGGTAACTACACCGTCATCTTCGGCGACATCACCGGCGGGGACTACGTGACGGGTAACTTCACCGCGGTCGCGCCGGCCGGCGTCAACATCGCCCTCGCGGTCTACAATTCGAGTTCCTGGAACGAGTTCCATGCCGGGGCAGCGCCGACACCGCTCTACTCGGTGGGTCCGGCCTACAACGCCCAGCTCGTCTACTCGCCGATCGTGACGGACACCTACTACTTCGTCTTCACGAACCCCTACGCGCCGTCGAGCAATCTCACGATCGGAGTGTACATCACGACGCTCTACAACGCGAACGTCGCGAACGACGGATTCGCGTAGGTCACGCGTCGGAGTCGCGTTCCGTCGTGTCGCCAGAGGTCACGACCGCGGTGGAGCGCTGCAGGTACTCGGGCGGGACCCGGTCGACGAGATAGACCGTCTTCCCGGCCTTCATGATCACGAGGCCGTCGGCCCGAGCGCGCTTCGCGTCCACTTCGAGGATGACTGGTTGCGGCGTCCGGACCGCTCCCGCCGCATGGGCGTCCCCGGCCGTCTTCGACAGGTGGACCTTCTTGCGGTCGGACGGCTTCAATCCGACCTCGAGGACGATCGTCGCCTCTTCTTCGGTGACCGGGTAGTACAGTTGGTCGGGGATGTTCTCCGTGGGAAGGTCGAGCTCCACCTCGACCGTGTGCCCGTAGGTGGCCCGCATCCGGTCGTCCCGGACCTCGTAGCGGCCCTTCGCGTCCGTCTCGGCGATCGCGAGGAGATGCTGGGGACGCAGCCAGTGGTAGGCCGGGTGCTTTTGCGAGATCGCCCGGACGATCTGGGGGACCGCGACCCAGCCCTGGGGGTCGATGGGGAGCTGGTAGCGGTCCGGGAAATGCCGCAGGATCCCCGTCAGGACCCGACCGAGGTGGTCGAGCTCCCGGTCGTTCATCAGGAACCTCCCGGGTTGGCCGCAGACCGGGCAGTTCTCCGCCCGGAAGTACCCGTGCTGTGCGCACTCCTTCAGCATCGCCCCGGCTCGCTCTCTAGGCCTTGACCTTGTCCGCTTTCTTCTCGAAGTCGGTGAGAAGGTCCCCGTAGAGGTCGGTCAGGTCCTTGAGGACCCGCTTCAGGACCTGCTGGGGCTTCTCGCCCTTCGTCTTGAGGTAGAGGGTGGGCTTGTCGAGGTACGGGTGGCCGAGGTAGTAGCGCGCCTCGACGACCTTCTCCTCCTTCTGGAGCGCCTCGACGAGCGGAATGAGCAGCGTCTCCTCGCCCTTCGGGAACTCGACCCGGAGGAGGTCGTGCTCCTTCTCCACGACGCGAAGCTCCATCGATGGCACCGGAAGCCGGGCCACTTGCGAGCGCTTCTTAAGCATGGCGGGACGGAAGGGGGCCGTGCCGGCCGGCGACGCGCCGCGCCGACGCCCATATAACTTTCATCGACTCCTCCGACGCGCATCCATGCGATTCCTCGTGGTGGGCGGGGGTGCCCGTGAACACTCGATCGCCCTCGCGCTCGAACGGGCGGAGGCGAAGGTCGTGGTGGCGAGCGCGAACGCGAACCCGGGGCTCGAGCGGATCGCCTCGGCGTCCTCCCGGCTCGACCCGACGAACGCGAGCGCGGTGGTTGCGTTCGCGAAGCAGTCGCACGTCGAATGCGCGGTGATCGGACCGGAAGCTCCGCTCGCGGCGGGCGTCGCGGACGCCCTGCGCGCCGCGGGCATCGCCACGGTCGGGCCCGACCGCGCGGCTGCCCAGATCGAGAGCTCGAAACTGTTCTGCCGGGAACTCCTCCAGCGGCACGGGGTCGACGGCCAGCCGCACTTCGCGGCCCCCGCGACCGCGGAGGAAGTCGACCGCGCCGTCGCGGGATTCTCCGGTCCGTTCGTCGTGAAGCCGAGCGGTCTCACGGCCGGCAAGGGCGTCTGGGTCCAGGGCTCTGACTTTACCGACCCCAAGGAGGGGGCGGCCTACGCGAAATCGATCCTGATCCAGGGCCAGCGGGTCCTGCTCGAGGAGAAACTGGAGGGCGAGGAGTTCAGCCAGATGGCCTTCGTGACCGATTCCGGGGTCTATCCGATGCCCGCGGTCCAGGACTTCAAGCGAGCGCTCGAGGGCGACCGTGGGGGGAACACCGGCGGCATGGGGTCGTACTCCCAGCGCGACCACCTCCTGCCGTTCCTCTCCGCAGCGGACCGGGACCGGGCGATCGCGATCCTCGAAAAGACGGCCGCGGCGTTGTGCGTGGAAGGACTCTCCTATCGCGGGATCCTCTACGGCGGTTTCATGCTCACGGCGAACGGTCCCAAGCTGCTCGAATTCAACGCACGGTTCGGCGACCCCGAGGGGATCAACGCGCTCACGCTCTACGAGGAGGGAGACTTCGCCGACCTCCTCTACGGGGTCGCCTCGGGGAAGGTCGACCCGAACCTGGTCCAGTTCCGCCGCCGAGCGACCGTCGTGAAGTACGTCGTCCCCCCCGGATACGGGGACCGGTCGAGGCCGGGAGGTCTGGTCACGGTCGACGCGGGCGCCATCGAGGCCGCCGGGGTCCACCTCCTGTACGGGAGCGTCGACGCCGCGGGCCCGGCGACCGTGCGCCTCGGCACGTCCCGCGGGCTCGCTCTGGTCGGCGAGGCGAGCGCGATCCACGAGGCCGGCACGCGGGTCGAGGCCGCCCTCGCCTTCGTCCAAGGCGAGTACTACGTACGGCACGACATCGGGACGAAGGAGGACCTCGCCCGGCGCTGGGAGCATATGCGGAAGATCCTCGCTCCGAATGCCAAAGCCTCGCCGCTTCCGCTGTCCGTCGCTCCGGCCGCGGCCCCGCCGTCGAGCGCCGGCTCCCCCGAGCAGGTCATCGGCTGAGCCGCGGCCGGCCAAGCGTCAAATACCGCACCACCGCTTTCTGAGACCTCCGGCCATGTTCTGTCCCTCCTGCAAGCGGTTGATGCGCCCCGACCGCCCCGCCGGCGTATGGCGGTGCTCGGCCTGCGGGAAGGAGGTCCCGCTGGGTCGCGGGGTCGAGGTGCGCCAGACCGACGCGAGCGGCCGCGGCAAGGTCGCGGTCGTCGAGGTCAAGCACGTCACCCTTCCGAAGGCCGAAGAGACCTGCCCGAAGTGCGAGAACGGGGAAGCGTACTGGGTGCTGCGGCAAACGCGCGGCTCCGACGAACCCGAGACCCGGATCTTCGAGTGCACGAAGTGCGGTCACAAATGGAGGGAGTACTCGTGAGCGTTCCCGCGTTCGACTCCGTCGCCCGCGTGTTCGCCCCGGACGCACTGGGCACCACCGTCCGCCTCCGGGGTTGGGTGTTGCGGACCCGATCGTCGGGAGGGATCCTGTTCATGGTTCTGCGCGACCGCACGGGGGTCGTCCAGGTGACCGGTCGTCGCGACGCGCTCGGGGAGGAGGCGTTCACGGCCGCTGAGCACGTGCAGATCGAGGGCGCGGTGTCGGTCGAGGGAACCGTCGCCGAGGACCGGCGAGCCCCGGACGGACGGGAGGTTCGCGCCAGTCGGATCACCGTGATCGATTCCGGCGAGCCGTTCCCCATCTTCTCCGACCAGACCGAGGAGTTCCTGCTCGACCAGCGTCACCTCGCCATCCGGTCCCAGGAGAACGTGGCGATCTTCCGCGTGAAGGCCGAGCTCCTGCGCGCGTTCCGTGAGTTCCTCGACCGGGAGGATGTGCTCGAGATGACCCCGCCGATCATTTCGGGGAACGCCGCGGAGGGAGGTTCGGAGGCGTTCCAGATCGACTACTTCGGCCGCCCCGGCTATCTCTCCCAGACCGCCCAGCTCTACCTCGAGGCGCTCCTCTTCCCGCACGAGAGGGTCTACGCGCTCACCCCCTCGTTCCGCGCCGAGAAGTCGCGCACCCCACGGCACATCACCGAGTTCATGATGCTCGAGGTCGAACTCGCCTGGTGCGACCTCGCGGGCCTCCTCGACTTCACGGAACGGATGCTCGTCTCCGCCGTTCACGCGGTCGCCGAACGCCGGCCGAAAGAGCTGAAGGCACTCGGTCGGCCGCCCGACGAGCTGCTGCGCATCCGCGCCCCGTTCGAGCGGATCCGTTACGCGGAAGCGATCGTGCGTCTCGAAAAGCTCGGCTTGCCGGTACATTTCGGCAGCGACCTCGGCACCGCCGAGGAGCGCGCGCTCACCCTCGAGAGCGCGTCGCCCCTCTTCGTCACGCACTATCCCCGGGAGCTGAAGGCGTTCTACATGCTCCGCTCGTCCGACGACCCGCGCACGGCGGAAGCGGCGGACCTCCTCGGTCCCGAAGGGTACGGGGAGATCGTGGGCGCCTCCTGCCGGGAGACCGACATCGCGCTCCTGAAGGAACGGATCGTCCAGGTCGGCGCGAAGACCGAGGAGTACGAGTGGTATCTCGACCTCCGTCGCCACGGCAACGTCCCGCACGCAGGGTTCGGCCTCGGGGTCGAGCGGGTCCTCCGCTGGATGCTCCGTCGCGAGCACATCCGCGATACGACGCCGTTCCCGCGGACCCCATCCCGACACACGCCGTGAGCGGACGCTCGTCGCCCGCGACGTCCGGCGAAATCGTGAGCAACGTTCAAGAGTGGCCGTGCGTCTCCACGGTCAGGCTCACCCGTCGGAGATCATAGAGTGGCAACAGAGCAGGTACCGGTTCGGGGCGGCGAACGCTCGGGGACCCCGACCGAGAAGACGCCCACCGTGATCTCGGTCGAACGGATCACGCACGAGGACGTGCCGGCGATCTGCGCGCTCTATAAGCGGGTCTGGGACCCGGCCCCGCCCGGCGTCCCCGCCGACTTCGTGAAGACGTGGCAGCCCTCCGCGCTCGAGTTCACGAGCTGGATGGAAGGCGTGACGTACTTCGCCGCCCGCAAGGACGGGCGCGTGGTCGGGGTGCTCGGTTGCGAGATCCGCCACGCGAGCTGCCGGATGATGGACCTCGCGGTCGACCCCGAGACCCGTCGCCAGGGCGTGGCGACCGCGCTCGTCGCGGCCGCGGTCGAATGGGCGAAGAAGTCGAACGCCTCGTCGATCTGGATCGATTCCCTGAGCCGGTTTGCGCCGGCCACTGCGCTCTTCCAGCACCTCGGGTTCGCACAGGCGGGCCTGCTCCGTAAGCACGAGTGGGGCGAGGACGTCCACCTCTTCGAGCGGGTCCTCTAGGGCTTCGAACGTTTCACCGGGCGGCGCCGGCCGCCGGCCGGTTCGGCGGGAGACCATGGCTCTGCTGGAGCGCCCGCAGCCGACGGACCCCGTCCTCGGGGCGGCCGCGAAAGAACTCGCGCGCGCCCCGCGCGAGCTCGATCGCCTCGAGCTCGGTCGCGACCCCGTGTCCCCGCTCGCTCAGGAGGTAGTCGCCGTACTCGGAGATGTACTGCGGGAGCCCCGCCTTGAGACGTGTCACGGCCTGGAGGCGGATGGCACGGATCTGCTGCTTCAGCGCGGCGAGCTTTCCGGCCCGGAGCTCGCTCTCGAGGTCGTCCGCGACCTCGGTGGACTCCTGAGGTGGCTCGATCCCGAGCGCCTGCATATCGTGCAGGAGGGCGATGACCCGTTCGAGCTCCTCGCGAGCCTGGTCGAGATGTTTCTCCTTGAGCGTCACGACCCGGTCGACCTGCTGGAACGACGAGAGCGCCTGGGCGACGTCGCCCGTTCGGGCGGAATGCAACGCGTCCTCGATCTGGTCCCGTTCGAGACGACTGTCGACCGAGTAGGCCTCGAGCCGGGTAAGGCGGGCTTTCGTGCGTTTCTCCCACTCCTCGAACGCGGTGATGACCCGCTTCTGCGCGATGCGCTCGATCCCGCGGACGACCTCCGCCCACGGCTCGGGGTTCGAGGTGCTCCTCGCGGCCTCCTCGGCCCACGCCGGTAGGCGCGGAAGCTGAACGCCGAGAGATTGAACCCCTTCCGCCCACTGATTGAGTCGAGCGAGACGACGGGTGAGCTCGGTCGAGAACGGGTTCGGGGGTTCGGGACCCGCGGGTCGGCCCGTCCGCGTCGGCGGCGCCCGACGGGTCGAGGGCAGCTCGGTGACCGGGGCAGGGATCCCCGGCGCGGGCAGCGGCAGGTCGTCGAGGAACGTATGGCATTCGGGGCAGACGAGCGTGTCCGGGGGGATCGTCGCCCCGCACTTCGGGCAGACCACGCCTTCCTCTGCCATGGATCGCACGAGATACAGGTTCGCAGGCTCTTAAAACGCAAGTTGCCCGGGAACCGCCGCCCGTGCGACTCGTTCCGACGGCCCCCCGCAGGGAGACCCGTCCATGGTTTCGTATATCTGCCTTCCCCGTTCCCCCGTGAGGGCTCGGGTTGACGGCGGTCGATGGTGCTCGAAGGTCCCGGCTCTTCGATCTCCGGACGTGGCACTGGATAGCATTCGGAGTCTTCGTAGCGCTGACCGCCATGGTCGTGATGCTGGCGGTCCTCGCCGACCTGGGAACGGCAGGCGCACCGACGATCGCCGGAGGGCTGGCCCTCCCCGTCGAGGTATTCTTGGCGCTGGGGGCGGTCCTCGGTGTGACCGTGCTGTCCATGGTCATGCTGTACTGGGGATGGCCCTGGGAGAGCGGGGGGCCATCAGCCCGAGCCGCCGGCCCGGTCCGATGGGGCCGACCCGGAATTGACGACCCCGCGGTGATCCTCGCTCGCGAACGGTTCGCTCGAGGTGAGATCACCCAAGAAGAGTACGATCAGACCTTGATCGATCTCGCGCGGCGAGGTCGGGGCCCCGGTGGGCCGCTCTCGGGTTCATGACCCGCCCCATGCCCAGGGCATGAGCTCCCGGGCAGGTCGTCCGTCATCGACGAACGAGTCCTAGTAACGCGAGCAGGGCGGAAAGAATGAGGTGCAGGGGGTGTGAATCCTCCTTTGGTTCAGTTCATCGCACCGCCGGGCAGCAATCCCTCCCCCGGGGCGACCACCCCTTACACAACCCTCTAGTCAGACAAAGGTCAGCGACCCGGGGGAAGGAGCCGGACCCACACTAGCCGCCCCTTGACGAAAGACGCGCGCGGCCGATAATGGGATCGCAATCTGCGCGCGGGACCGGACAAATGGCATGCGCTATTAGTCGGTGGATGCGACGTGGTCTCGAAACAGGCGAGATGCGATCCCACGGACTACGGCGTCAACGGGCCGGGTCGTGTCGATTCCGATACCTCAATCGAATCCAGAGGCTTGGGCATAGACTCTCTTCGTTGCTCATGGTTTGACCAATTTCCGCTTGAAAAAATAGGCGATTGCACTGGTCACCCAAGCAATCACCAATCCGATCCCAATTCCCTTCAGGTAGAGGCTGCCGGTAAGATAGGACAATGAAAGGAAGACCCCGCTCAGAACCAACTCGAACACGATGAGCACCGTATCCAACCTTCTCAAAAGGGCAACTCGCCATGGTGACCCGAGGATGCTGTTTTTCTCCATGTTTTTCTTCCCCGGTTCTCGTAGGACTTTCGGCTAGGGTGAGCGTTCGAGGCATGAAACTGCGATGCCTCTTATGCGTGTGTACTCCGGGTCATCGTCCTCGACTGACGCGACATGGAGTGCTGGCTAGATCTGGGACGCGCGCGGCCGATGGCATGACCGCAATCAGCGCGCGAGGACGGGATGCGCCCCGGCCCTGCGGATTCATACGAGCCCGCGAGCGGGTAAGCGGTAGTTACACTCTCATTACGAGGGATTGCCTCGGCACGATGCCATGCGAGGGCAGCTCGACACGTCGGCCGACCTTTCCCAGCGGACGGCGATGGTCCTGCTGGCACTGTTCATAGTCGCGGTAATTGCTGCGCTGGCGGTCACCCTGTACTCAGCAGCGGCGCCCGTCGGGCTCCTCGCGACCGCCGCTGTGGCCCCAATCATCGTTCTGACCCTGCTCTTCCTTTACTTCGAGCGTCGGCGTCGGCCCTGGAGCTTTGCCGGGGCCGCTGCCTTGGGGATCTTGGGAGTAACACTCCGTCTGATCGTCAACACTCAACCGCAACTGGAAGTTGGAGGCGGGTTGCCTCTCTGGGTGACAGTAACCTACGTCACCCTGGGGACCCTAGTGGTTGTGACAAGCCTCTGGGCGTTTCTCTCCTTGAGGCGGGCCAATCGCCCGGGCTAGTGGGGCCGTCCTCCCTCCTCGGCCTAGCAATCGCTACGAGGTCCCTTTGGTCGAACGGTCTCACCGCGACGCGGTCCAAACCACCGCGCCCAGGCCGGTGGTTTCGCAGAGGCCGATCCCAAAAAGGAACGGGGCGAACGAATCCGGAATGATGGGCATGGAAGCGAGGTAGGAGTAGACGGTCAGGCCGCTTTGGATCACGAAAGCAGCGGCAAAGACGAGCAAAGCAAGGCCGAAGCCGGTTCGTGTCTGGGCATACAATTTGCGATAGAGGACGAACAGCATCCCCGCGAGAACGATGCTGACCACACCCAGGATGACACTTGCGTCCATGAGCAAGTTGCTCATCGAACCACCTCGAGCCTGTGCCGAAGGGGGTGCGCCCCGCGGGAGCTGGGGACCAAGCCTCGGCGATTCCACAGGACCTCCTGCAGGTCCTGGAAGTGCTCCGCCAAGTAGGGCGACAGCTCGTACGGCGCCGCATACGCATCACCGACCGGGCGGGCCACGGCTCCGTTCTGCTCGAGGAGTCGAAGGTGGTGCCGTACCGTCCGATAATCCAGCTCGAGGGACGAGGAGAGCTGATGCGCGTTCGCGGGGGACTGGCTTAGTTCCTCGAGAATCCTCAGGCGGTTTGGTCCTCCCCGGGTTCCGCAAAGGAGGTACCACATCAGGGAGCGGAACCCGGGGCTCATCATGCGGGGATGGCGAGAGAGACACTCCTTATCAATCGCACCTCCCCCGCAAATCGATCGACATTCTCACCGACCTCAGAACGCAGCCAGACCTTCGGCCGTGGCCGGCAGTCCGAAGACGTCGTACTGGAGGGTCAAGCTCGCGCCCGACCCGACCCCGAACTCCTGGATCTCCCCTGCCCCTGCGTCGTAGACGAACAACAGTTGGCCGTGAGCACCACCGACGGCCATGTCGGTATCGGCCGGTCCGGTGGAGGCCGCCACGGCCACGAGGAGTGTGAGAGCTCCGCCGGGGCCGACAGCGTACGTGGAGATTGTGCTGCCGTGCGCGTTCGATGTAAACGCGAACCGCCCACCATCGACGGTCGCCACCCAGCAAGGGGCCGCCTGCCCATCCGAAAGGGCAGGGGTCTTCACTGTGAGAGTGCCCGAGGACGATACTATGTACGATGTCAGGGCCCCTGACGCCGCGTCGCTTACGATCAGGCTACCATCGCGACCGAACGCGAAGCCGTACGGCGTATAGCCGTTCGAGGCTGTGACCGTCGGAGCCGAGGCATATCCTCGGTAATCAACGGTGTACGTGTCCAACACGCTCGTGTTCTTCTCGGTGACGACCAGAACCGACCCGGAGGGATCGAACGAGATCTGCGCTGGAGCGGTCGACGCGCTGGTGCTCAGGGGCCGGCTCGACCCGGGCAGCGGGAAGATGACGCCGTGGTCCGCGCGATAGAACCCGAAGATGTTGCCCGGAACGAGGGAGGTTCCCGCGTTCAGCACGTAGACGAAGGGGCCGTGGATTGCGATACTCACCGGGAGCACCCCGTGGGAGCTGACCGCATCGATGAACGTAAGCAGGGGTCCGCCTCCCGAGGGCGAGTTCACGTGGAAGACTGAAATCGTGTTGCTTCCGGCATTCACCCCTAGGAGATACTGGTGGTCGGCCGTCAATGCGACCGAACCCGAATCGGCGAGGCTGACTCCAGTCCCCTTCCCGTGGGTGGAGAACTGGCCTGCCGGAATGAGTGAGCCACCCGGCCCAATCACATATCCTACGATCGCGTTGCCGCTCGGGGCGTTGGTCATCGTAAAGACGGCCCCGTGCGTTCCGATGGTCAGGTCGGCACTGATCTCCGAGCTGGACGTCGTCACCGTTCGGGCAGCGGCCCCGCTCGACACGACGAACAACACGGCGGCTACTATAGGCAGGACCCAGAGCAATCTCGTTCTCGGCATGGTGCTCGGCCAGGCGGACCCCGAGGCATAAGGGAAGAGCAGTTTCGTACCCCAACCCGGCCCAAATTCATACCGAGTTCGGCCCTAATCAGTTCGACGAAGCTGTCATCCCTGTGTGACCCTAGTCGGCGGAGGCGGGAGCGTTGACCGCGAATCCACTGATCGAAGGAATCGTGATCTTCGCGGTGGTTGCAGTACTGCAACTTCCCGGCAAATCGAACTTCGGCGTCATTACTCTCTCGACGCGCCACCCACATCGGGACGTTTTCATCGGGGCGTCCGTCGGCCTGGGAGCGGCGACCGTGGTCTCGGTCACGATCGGATACGGTGCTGAAACCGTTCTCGGCCCGTACCTCGTTTGGGTGAAGGTGGTCGGGGGGCTAGTTCTTGTCGCGTTCGGACTTCGAGAGATTCTGAGAGTTCCGGTCCCGGTTCACGAGCCGGGCGAGGGGACTCCAGCGGTAGCACAGACCACGAGACAAGTTCGGACCGTGGCCCTCGGGCTCGCGTTCCTGCTCGAGATGGGCGACAATACGCAGATCCTAGCCATCCTGTTCGTCGCCTCGACGGGCAACGTGGTGCTCGTATTCGTCTCGGCGACCGCGGCATTGGTGACGATCACGGCGATCTCCTCCCGCGGGGCAAGTTACCTTCACGAACACGTTCCGGAGGAGCGCCTCCGAGTGGTCTTGGGCGGACTGCTGATCACGGTGGGGTTGCTAACGATTCTCTTCACAGCCCTTCCCTCCCTTCTTCCGTTCGCTGGTTGATCGGCGACTCGGAAGAGATCGTCAGCTGACCCAAGATACACCCTGTGCGCGACCCATTGCGTTGGCCTGCCATAGTACGGTGGAACGCTCAACTCTCGAATCGAACCGGACTTACGGTAGCACCAGCGCGGTGGTGACCCCCGAGTAGTGGTCGGTTCCGAGGGCGACAACGTAGTTGCCTTGACTCGGGAACCAACTGCCGGTCGGCGTCCCCGTCCCGATGACGATGAACATCGTCGATGTGATTGGGCTCGAGGTGGAGTACCCGGCCCCGATCGTGAACGTGCTGGTCATTGCGAGACCGGCGTTCGCGACGAACGAATAATACGCTACCGGAACGATGCCCGTTATGGGCATGACGGCGAATCCAGCGGCGACAGTGTTCTTGAATACGGAACCGGCCGCGGTCTTGACTTCGAGCAGGACATCACCCAAGGTGACCGTCGACGTCTGGATGCTCAGGTTAAAGATTCGGTTACCGACGGCACCACAAACATGATTCGTGACCCCGGCTGCCCAGCACGTGCCTGGCGCCGGGGTCCCGACCGCGAAGGCGCTGCCGATGGGCTTCGATCCCACGGAGCCCGTCAGGCCCGAGATCATAACATACAGAACGGCCGCCAGCACTACCGTGATCGCGACGAGCAATATCGTCGCAATGATTGGCGACACTGCTCGGCGTCGACGCCGAAAGCTTCCCGCTGAGACCCTGCTGCGGCTCCACCCGTTTCCGTTCTGCCTCATGGGATCGATCGAGACGCGGGCACCCCTCTCTCGAGGCGGTGTCCTCACCGGACGTACTGTTTGGCTGTAGGGGTTATTTACCAGTTATCGTCGCACCCGAAACGGATCTGAACTGGCTGGGAACCGACGTATACGCGGAGCACGCGAGGATTCACTTCGCGAGTTGCTCACGGATTGATAGCAACTCCTGCCGGTGCTCCTTTGTCGTCTCGGGGTAGGTCAACTTGAGCCCTTCCAACGTATCGAGGACGATCTGGGACACGATCAGGCGAGCGTTCTCCTTGTCGTCGGCCGGAACGACATACCAAGCGGCTTCCTTCGTGGAGGTAGCACTCAGGCATTCCCCGAAGGCCTTCATGTAGCGTTTCCAGAATTTCCGTTCCTCGATATCCGCCGGGCTGACCTTCCGGTTCTTGGA
The DNA here is from genome assembly GCA_050013595.1 of Thermoplasmata archaeon. Classification (GTDB taxonomy): domain Archaea; phylum Thermoplasmatota; class Thermoplasmata; order Lutacidiplasmatales; family UBA184; genus Lutacidiplasma. The sequence goes on from JBEKEY010000003.1 coordinate 23,491, forward strand.
CGGATCGTCAATGCGCTCGAGAAAGCGCTTCCGCTGCTCCTCCTTCGAGAGGTGGAGATAGAACTTGATGATACGGGTGCCATTCTCGTAGAGGTGTCTCTCCAAGTTCGCGATCGAACGATATCGTTCCTTCCAGACTGTCGCGCCGTCCGGGTGGGCATCCGGGACCCCTTCGCGGCGCAGGTCTTCCGGATGCACCCGGACGACCAGCACGTCCTCGTAGTAGGACCGGTTGAAGATGCCGATCTGTCCACGCTCGGGTAGGTCTCGAGAAGTCCGCCAGAGGAAGTCGTGCCGTAACTCGGTGGGTGTAGGCTGCTTGAAGCTGGACACCTGGCAGCCTTGGGGGCTGACCCCGGACATCACGTGGTTGATGGCGCCGTCTTTACCGGCCGCGTCCATGCCCTGGAAGATCAACAGGACGGCGTACCGGTCGGAGGCGAAGAGCCGCTCCTGCAGCGAACTCAGTTTCCGAATGTGCCGGTCGAGCAGGTGTTGATACCTGTTCCTTCGACTTGGTGAAGGGCTCGACGGTGGTCGGCCACTTCCGGAGGTCGACTTGAGCGCCCTCGCTGACACGGAAATCCTTTGAACGGATCTTCATTTTCTTTCCCTCGGTGGTCCGGACAGGCAGGGCCACAGCGGTTCATCCGGGGAGATTTTCATTCCGGACCTCCCGCTCCGCTTCCAACCAATCTTGATTCGCTTGGCCCTCCTTGCGGCCTTCGCGCTCATAGAGCTCGTACGCACGAGTGGCGATCTGGGGTGTCAGATCCGACGATGGCTTGGCCTTGGCGGAGCCGGGCTTGCCCTTTGGCGGATCGATGAAGCGATACGCGAGCAGCTTTAGGCGGTCTGTCGCGAGGAACCAAGCCATGGCGTAGCCCCAAACGAACAACGCGAGGCCCCACCCGATCGGTGCCATGAGCACCCCATAGACGGCCAGCAGTATCGCGAGCGCTTGCGCGCCGAAAACGGCCACCACAAGGATTCGCGCGGGACGTAGGGACCAGAACGGTCCGTGCGTGCGGGTCAGGAAGATCGTCATGTGTCCGGCCACGCACAGCATCAGGAACATCAGCGTCTCGAGTTGCAAGTGGTTAAGGACGAAAATGCGGTCCCCAATGTAGAACAGACCGAACGCAGCCACGGGGCCGACGACGCCCAGCACCGTGGCGATCCGGAGGACTTGGCGCATGTTCCAGCCCTCGGGCCGGTCGGCGGGCAGTACGTTGTCGTAGGCGATGGACAGCATGGCGGTGTCGTTGAGGAGCGCCAAAACCACGATCATGACCGCGGTCACGGGGAAGAAATTGAAGATCAGGATTGCCAGCGAGATGAACAACAATACACGCAGCGTCTCCGAGATTCGGTAGATCGCGTAGCTTCTCATCCGCTGGATGATCTTTCGGCTCTCTTTGATCGCGTCAATGATCACCGATAGGCCGGGTGCCATCAGCACGATGGCCGCCGCAGCGCGCGCCGCGTCGGTAGCGTTCGAAACGGCGATGCCGCAGTCGGCCTTCTTGAGTGCCGGCGCGTCGTTCACCCCGTCGCCCGTCATGCCCACGATGTGGCCGCGCTGCTGCAGGATATCGACAATGTGGAACTTGTGTTCGGGAAACACCTGGGCGAACCCATCCGCGTTCTCGATGGACGCCGCCAGCTGCGGCGAAGCCGGCTGCTTCATGTCGCCGAAGCCGCTCGCATCGAGGATGTTGGTGCCCATTCCCAATTTCCGAGCGGTTTCCCGAGCGATCGCCAGTTGATCTCCGGTGACCATCTTGACCGGCACCCCCATATCTCGCGCGGTCGCGATGGTCGCCTCGGCGTCGTCCCTCGGCGGGTCGAACAGGGGCAGCACGCCCAGGAACTGCCATGGGCCGTCCGCCTCGGCCCGCGCCACTCCCAGCGAACGAAAACCGCGGGCCGCGAATTCGTCGACCGCCTTCTTCACAGCGGGCTTCACTTGCCCCGCGTTGGCGGTCAGTTCCAGAATCACCTGGGGCGCGCCTTTCGTCGACTTGAATTCCTTCCCCTCCGGACCTTTGACGGTGGCCTCGGTGCGCTTGTGCACCGGGTCGAATGGCTGGAAATGAACGACCTGGTAGCCTTTCAGGGCCTGGTCATTCTTCAAGCCGCCCAGAACGGCCAGGTCGATGGTGTCGTTATTCTCCGCGCGCGACGCCAGCGCGGCCGCGAGGATCACTTGCTCGGCGGGGACATTGTTCACCGTGAACGGATCGCCGAGCGTCAGCTTGTTTTGGGTCAGGGTGCCGGTCTTGTCCGCGCACAGAACATCCGCACCCGCCAATTCCTCGGTGGCCGCCAAGTGGGTCACGATCGCCTGCTTCTTGCCCAACATGCGCGCGCCGATCGCCATCGTCACCGACAGCACCGTGGGCATCGCTACGGGGATCGCGGCGACGGTCAGCACCAGGGCGAACTGCGTTGTAGTAAGAATCGGGTTGCCGCGGAAGATTGAGATGACGGTGACGGCCGAAACCAGAACCACCGCGAGGATGATCAGGTAATTGCCGATCTTGAGCACCGCGCGCTGAAAGTGGCTCTTTGTGTGCGCTTCCTGGACCAGTTGCGCGGTCTTGCCGAAGTACGTCTTTGTACCCGTCGCGTAGACCAGGGCGTCGATCTCTCCCTGACGAATGATCGAGCCGGAAAACACCGCCTCGCCGGGCTTGCGCGTGACAGGCAACGACTCCCCCGTCAGCGCGGACTGGTCCACCTCCACCGGGTCGCCCGTCAGCAAACGTGCATCGGACGGCACGATGTCGCCGAGACGGACACGGATGACATCCCCCGGCACCAGCTCCCGTGCTGCCGGTGTGATCCACTTCTCGTCGCGCTTTACCCGGGTCTTGACCGCCAGCGTGGCCTTCAGGGCCGCAATGATGTCGCCCGCCTGGTGTTCTTCCCAGAACCCGACGCTCGCGTTGGCCACCAGAAGTAAGAGGATGATCCCGAAGTCGAGCCAATTCCCGGCGACCGCGGATAGGATCACGGCGGCTTCAATCATCCACGGGATGGGACCCCAGAAATAGGCGAGGAATTTCCGGAGCGGATTGACCTTTTCTTCTTCGATCTCGTTGGGCCCGTATTGGGTCAACCGTCTTGTCGCCTCGGCCTGGCTGAGGCCGGCCGGGGACGACCCCAATCTCTTCTCCACCTCTGCTAGGGGCAGGGATTTCAAGTCGTCCGGCCCATCGGACCTCGAGCCCGGCTTTGATTCGAGGACCTTGGACGGGCCGGAGTTGAGTGTCATGCTAGGAATCCTTCTCCCGTTTGAAATCAGGGAGGAGTCGTAGTTTGTGACCTACTCGATGTGACTTTTAGACGCTTTCCACGGGGACCTCATACTTCTGAGGCCGCGCTAAGTTTCGGATGCTCCGTCGACAAAAGCGCGTCATGTGCCACCCACGCGGGGGCCCTGGCCACCGCCTCGCCGGGTCGTAATGGGGGCGCGGCCGATGACGAGACCGCGAGGAGCGCGTGCCGGGACGAAATCGAACTCGGAGGAATAATAAATGATTGGACCGTCCACCCCGCCTCTCTCGATGGTTACGAGGGAAAGACCCGTCGCGCGTAAGGGCCACGCGCACGACGAGTAGCGGAATTCGCTCCGGAATCAACCTTCTGGAAAGTGCCTTACGGTGCGGTGGTCACCCGGGACAGGTCCTGGATGACACTTCTGCATCTTGCCAGCCTCCCGCTCGCCCTGCTCCTAGTTGGCCTCGCTTTGCTTCTCGGCTTTGGCGCAGACTATCTTGCGGAGCGGTTTCGGATTCCGGACGCCCTGTGGTTGATGGCCCTTGGGGTTCTGGTCGGTCCAATCCTCGGCCTCATCACGAGCTCCGAGGTGCTCGTCGTCGCGCCGATCCTGGGGACGGCGGTCCTCGTCATTATTCTGTTCGATGCCGGCCTGGACATGCGGTCACATCTGATCCGGCCGTTCCTCGGCTCCACAGTCGCCTTCGCGGTCGTGACTTTCGTCCTCAGCGCGACGATGATGTTCGCGGCCGGGTACTGGCTCCTCTTTCCCGGCCACGCCGACCTTGCGCTGTACTTCGGAGCGGCGTTGGGGGCTACCTCGGGCGCGATCGCAATCCCAATCGCTACCCGCATGGGGCTGGCCCCGCCCCTCCGCGGCTTCATCCACCTCGAGGCCTCGATCGAAGACACGCTCGCCATCATCTCCGCGACGTTCATCCTCCTCGTGGTGACGCCGGGAGGCGATCTCTCCCGCCTCGACCTCGTTCTCGCGCTCTCCCTCCCCGTGCCGGTCGGAATCGTCGTCGGATTCCTCGGCGCGGTCGGTTGGTTGCTCCTCTTCTCCCGATGGCAGGAGCGGCAGTACGCGGCCCTCGCCACGCTCGGGTACGTGCTCGTGGTCTACGGCGTCGCCGTCTTGTTCGGGGGGTCCGGCATCTTCGCGGCACTGATCTTGGGAATCGTGATCGCCAACTCCTTCGCGCTCCGACGGTTCCTCCCGTGGATCCAACCGTTCGAGATGATCCAGAGCGTGCGCGCAGTGCAGACCGAGGTGGCATTCCTCCTTCGGGCCCTCTTCCTGTTCCTCCTCGGTACACTAGTCGTGCTGGTGAGCCCGGGTCTCGTGCCGCTTCTTGCCATCGTCGTGTTATCGGTCGCGGTCCTGGGGGTTCGGTACTTCACCGCGGAGGCACTGGCTGCGGTGCACCGGCTCCCGTCGACCTGGTCCGCCTCCTTGGGCGGTCTCGGTGGCCGAGGGTTGACGACCGCCGTCCTGCTCGTTCTCCCCCTCGGAATCATCCCCGGTGCGGTCCATTTGTTCCTGCCCGGGGTCATCCTGGTGTTCGGGACCGACATCGCGATGACCGTCTGGCTCGCGATCCTGGGACGGCGGGTACCGACGTCCGGACCTCAGCCCGGTGCAGAGCTGTATGCGCCGGTAGCGGCCCAGCTCCCGCTCCTCGAGCAACTGGCGATGGAGGATACCGGCCGGTGGGTCCCGTCGTTCCTGTCGCCCGAGGCCGTGAAACCGGCGCGCGGAAAACCGCCGACCCCTCCGCCGTAATTTGAACCGCCCATGTTTTCGAGTACGTCGCGTCTTCGCGATGGGATTTTCCACGGGGTGGGTGCGGGGAGAGGGATTTGAACCCCTCCGGGGAGATGTAGGAGGGGAACACGGCTGAATGGTTCTAGTCCCACGCACGGTAGTCAACTAGAGACCGACCCCTGTCCGGACGTGAGAGTGCATTCGGATCCGGGCAAGGTGACGGCGACCGCGTGCCTCTGCGAACCTTACTTGGGACGCGCGCGACCGATGAGCGGACCGCAATCAGCGCGCGGACCGTGAAATGGTTGACGCCATGCCCGTGCACCGTGACGAGCCCCCCATCACGAAACTCACCCCTTTCCAAACGCTTCGTTGACGGAGGAGCCGAGCGTTTAACGAAGATCGAGAGGAAAGGTGCAGGGGGTGAGATTTGAACTCACGGACTCCTACGAGACTAGGACCTCAACCTAGCGCCTTTGACCAAGCTGGGCCACCCCTGCACGGGCGTTCCGCGCCTACTCGGTTTCCGCGATAACCTTTACGAGCGCGACCCGCCCCGGCCGGGGGGCGAGACGGGGGCCGAAAAAGGCCTTGTAGCGTGAAGGGGTGCCGCCGTTCCATGACCGACCACGGACCGAGCGGGGCGACCGTGTTTATCGGTCAGAAGCCGACCATGACCTACGTCTTCCAGGTCGTGAGCCAGCTCAATTCGGGCGCCGGTCCGGTGGTCGTGAAGGCTAGGGGCAACGCGATCGGCAAGGCGGTGGACGTGGTCGAGGTGGTCCGCCGCCGCTTCCTCGAGGGCGAGGTGAGCGTGGGCGCGATCTCGATCGACACGGAACGCCTCGTGAACCGCGAGGGACGTGACGCGAACGTCTCGTCGATCGCGATCCCGCTCAGCCGGATCGGTCCACCGGCGGGGGCGGCGCCCGCGGTGCCGCCTCCGGCCGCGCCACCGTCGCACCACTAGGGACGGACGGCGCCCGCCGAATCACCCAGGTGCCGGCCCAGAGATCTCCGAGGCGCTGGCGCTCGCTCGTCGCGGCGATGAACGCGATCGCTCCCGCGCCGAGGAGCGCGATGCCCCCAAGTACGAAGGCGAGCACGCCGACCAACGCGAGGAATCCCGTGGGGAGCGCGACCCCCGCGAGGGTGAGGGAGGCAGAGGCGCCGCTCTTCAAGCCGAACGCGAGGGCGATGGCGACCCCGATGCCCACCACGGTCAGGAGGGGGAGGACGGTCGAGTTGCGGACGAGGGCCGAGAGGCCGCTCGGCGACCCGGACAAGCGTTCCCGGACCTCGAGGCCCAGAAGTCGCATGCCGAGGGTCGCTCCCCCGAAGGTCTCGAGGAGCACGAAGTAGAGGAAGGCGAGCGCGACGAATCCGAAGATGGCCGCGTTGAACCCGATGTTCGAGAGCGCGTCCGTAAGCCCGCCCGGCATCGCGAGGAGGATCGCGGCCCACAGCGCGACCGCCGGTGCGGTGACGAGCGCGAGGTCGATGAGGAACGCCGCGATCCGTGCTCCGACGGGGGCGAATCGACGTAGACCGATATCGCGCGCGATCAGGACGAGCCAACGGGCGGTCAGCCACGAACGGAACCCTTCCCGACCGTCCTGGGTGCCGGCCCGGGCAGCGGCGTCGAGATTCGCCTGGTCCGAGACGATCCAGCCCGGCACCGGTAGGTCCTGCCACGGACGACCGTCCGCGGAAGGACCGAGTCCGAGGAGCTGCCGCGTCTGCTCCGCCGCGGACCGGCTCGCGGCCGCGGACTCGCTGAGGGAGTCGGAGAGCCGCCCGTCCAGACCCGAGCGGAAGGCGCGCAGGAGGCGCGACAATGGCGACGGAGTTCGAGGGGGGAGGGGCGGTCCGACGGGAGCGAATCCACCGACCGTGGCTCGGTAGCCGAGATACGCCGCCGCGAAGCCGAGCAGCCCGGAAAGGTACACGAGGTCGAGCACGCCAGCCCCCCCGATCGTATAGAGGCCGGACGGCCCGCTCCCGTAGAGCGGCGGTTGTCGAAGGAGGTCGGCGCCGAGGAGCACCCCGAACGTGCTCGCGAGGAACGCGGCTGGGATGGCGAATCCCTCTTCGCCCGGGAAGACCCGGTCGGCGAGCACGGCGGCCACGAGCCCGACAGCCACCGGGGGCACGAGGAAGAACGGGAACGCCTCCTCGATCCCGAGCCCGGGGATGGCGCTCGAGGCAACGAACGTGAGCACGAGGACGGTGGAGGTCAACGTCACGAGGAACGCCACGCGCCGGGCGAGGACATCGCCCGAGGTGAGCGCCCATGTCCCGACCACCGCGCACACGGCCGTGGCACCGAGCAGGACCGCGACCTCATTGCCCACGTAGTTCGAGACTCCGAGGAGGGTCGCCAGCCCGTTCGAGAATCGCGCGGTCGCGGGAAGGACGAGAAGGAACAGAAGTCCGCCCTCGACGGTGAGCAGGATGAGGAAGCGGGTCAGCGAACGGGAGCGGGGCGGCGCGGCCCGTCCGAAGGCGAGCAACCCGACGAGGAGAGGGAAGATCGCACCGGCGAAGCTGACGGCGACCCAATCGGTCGAGACCGGAGCGAAGGGAAGGATCGCGAAGGAGCCGAGGAGCGCTCCCGGGAGGAGCAGCCAGAACGACCGCCGGCCGAAGCCGATGCTTTCGGCGAACGGAGCGTGTTCCCACGCGACGAGGAAGAGCGCGGCCCAGAGGAGGCCGGGAAGGGCGAGGGAGATCGAGTCGGAGAGGATGTCGTTCGTGAGCTGGATGGGGTCGACCACGGTGCCGGCTCGGTCCTCTCGGAGAGGAGTGGCGGAGGGACCAGGGAAGCCTAAACGTTTTGTCGCGGCTACCGCATCTCGGACCCATGGTGCCGGTCCGTCAGGAGAAGGATTCGCTCGGCCCCCGGGACGTTCCCGACTCGGCGTACTGGGGCATCCAAACGCTCCGGGCCCGGGAGAACTTCCCGGTGAGCGGTCTCCACTCTTCGCGGCATCTGATCCGGGCCTACGCGCTCCTCAAGCTCGCGTGCGTCCGCGCGAACATCGACAAGGGAGGCCTGGACGCCGAGCGCGGCCGGGTCATCGCTCAGGCGGCGGAGGAGATGGCGACCGGTCGGTTCGACGCCGAGTTCGTGGTCGACGTGTTCCAGGCAGGGGCCGGCACCTCATTCCACATGAACGTCAACGAAGTCCTGGCGAACCGGTCCCTCGAGATCCTCGGGAAACCGAGGGGCGAGTACACGTTCATCAGCCCGAACGACCACGTCAACCGCGGACAGTCGACGAACGACACCTACCCGAGCGCGGCCCAGGTCGCCGTGCTCCTGGCCCTGCGCGACCTCCGCACGTCGGTCACGACGCTCACCGAGAGCCTCCGCCGCAAGGCGGACGAGTTCTCGCGCCTACCGAAGGCCGGACGCACCCATCTCAAGGACGCGATGCCGGTCACGCTCGGCGCCGAGTTCCGTGCGTACGCGGTCGCGCTCGAGCGGATCCTCGAAACGCTCCCGAGCACCGAGGCGGCCCTCGCCGAGATCCCGCTCGGAGGGAGCGCCGTAGGGAGCGGTGTGAACTCGGTCGTCGGGTTCCGGAGCCGTTCGGTCGAGGAGTATGCCCGTCTCACCGGCCTTCCTCTGCGCGTCGCCCGCGACCCGTTCGAGACGATGCAGAGCCGCTGGCCACTCGGCGCCGCGTCCGCCTGGCTGCGCACCCTCGCCCTCGAGCTCGTGCGGGTCGCGAACGACCTTCGATTGCTCTCGAGCGGACCGGCGACCGGGTTCGACGAGGTCCGCCTTCCCGAGATCCAGCCGGGCTCGTCCATCATGCCCGCGAAGGTGAACCCGTCCGCGGCGGAATGCCTCGACATGGTCGCGTTCCACGTGGTCGGGGCCGATGCCGCGACCGCGCTCGCGGTCCAGGCCGGCCAGCTCGAGATCAACGTGATGATGCCGCTCGCGGCCTACGAGGTGCTCTTCGCCGCCGAGATCCTCACGAACTATCTGCCCGTCTTCGCTCGGTCGTGCGTCGACGGCATCACGGCGAACCGCGCGCGCCTCGACCGCTATCTGGTCGAGTCGGCCGCGCTCGCGACCGTCCTCACGCCGCGCCTCGGCTACCTCAAGGTCGCGGAGGTCCTGCACGAGGCCGAGCGCACCCAACGCCCCGTCAAGGAGCTCCTCGTCGAGCACGGTCTCCTCACTCGGGAGGAGGTCGACGCCCTCCTCGGCGAAGCGGCGCTCCTCAAGCTAACGGAACCGGTGCGTTAGGCCGCTCCCGCCACCGTCCGGGTTAAGTCCCCCCGCTCCGTCCTCGAGCCCACGCGATGGCGACCATCGAAGAGACGACCGTCGCCCTCGGTAACCAGACCTCGGACGAGTTCCGGAAGGCGTCCGAGGTGCTCGGACGTGTCGGCCTGACCCAGTACGAGGCCCGCGCCTACATCGCGCTCGTGGCCCGGGGTCTCGGCGATGCCGCGACCCTCGCGACCGCGGCCGGGATCCCGCGCACGAGTGCCTACAAGGTTCTCGAGTCGCTCGCGGAGAAAGGATACGCCAAGCCGACCGGGGGCAAGCCGATCCTGTTCCGTCCCACGCCTCCGCTCGACGTCGCGGAGACCCTCAAGAACGCGATCCAAGAAGTGTTCGAGAAGCTCGCGATGCTCCACCGCGTCGTGGCCGAGCACGGAGAACCCCAGCTCGTCTACCTGCTCTCGGGCCGAGAGAAGGTCCTCCAGAAGATCGGAGAGCTGCTCGACCAGTCGACCGGCGCGTTCATCCTGACGACGCCCCAACTCTCCGAGCTCCGGGACGAGCTCGGAAAGAAGATCCAGCACGCCGTGAAGCGCGGCGTCCGGGTGACGTTCATCACCCTCCCGCTGCAACGCATTCCCGAGGGTGTGGAATATGTGCCGCGGGAGAACCTCCGCGCGACCGAGGCGCTCTCGGACGGGGCGCACGCTCTCCTCGCGGCCCCGGGACTCGAAGCGTGCGGATTCACCGACAATCCGATCCTGATCGCCCACCTGAAGCAATTCCTCGAGCTGGTCCTCGAGAAAGGACCCGACGAACCGGCCCCGTGACGCAGGCGGCTCGGCCCGGGCGCGGGACCCGTCCCCCCCCGGCGGAACGCGTGCGAAGCCGCCTCGCCGCCGTGGCGGGGGACGAGGTCGCTCGGACGATGCCGTCCGGCTACCACCGGCTCGGCCGTGTTCTCGTGATCCAATACCCCGCGACGTTGGCGCCGTACGACACCTTCCTGGGCGACGCCTGGCGCGAAGAGCTCGGGGTCGAGACCGTCCTCGTGAAATCCGGACCGGTCGAGGGGGAACTTCGAATCCCCCGGGTCCGCTGCGTCGCGGGCGAGCGAACGGAAACCGAGGTCGTCGAGCATGGGGTGCGCTGGCGGTTCGACGCCGCGCGGGTCATGTTCGCGGCCGGGAACCGGGTCGAGAGGCTGCGGGCCGGTCGGCTCGTTCGCCCCGGGGAGGTCGTGGCCGACCTCTTCGCTGGGATCGGATATTTCGCGATCCCCGCGGCGCTCGTCGGACGCGCGGACCGGGTGTGGGCGGTCGAGAAGAATCCGGTCTCGGTCCATTACCTTCGCGAGAACGTGTCCCTGAACGGTGTCGAGGATCGCCTCACCATCGTCCCGGGCGACAACCGGACGGTGGACCTTCCCGAGGGGTCGTTCGATCGCGTGTTCCTCGGCTACCTACCGAGCGCCACGCCCTGGATCCCGCGCGCGGTTCCCCTGCTCCGTTCGGTCGGCGGCTGGCTCCATGTTCACACCGTGGCGGACGTGCGAGAACCCCTCGCCGACTCTGCGGCAGAGGTCGAACGGGCGGTCGAGTCAACCGGGTCCCCACCGGTCGAGCCGGCGCGGGCTCGCATCGTGAAGCCGTACGGCCCGGGCCGGAACCACATCGTGGTCGATGTGCGGGCGCGGTCGGGCTAGGTGGCCCGAGCGCTCGGAGATTGCGCACGGAGGGCCTGCATCGTCACGGGGAACGCGTGGGCGAACCGTTCGATGTCGCCCGGGGGGTTCGAGAAGGAGAGGCGGACGAACCGTTCTCCGTGGGTCGGGGAAAGATAGTTTCCCGCGCGGACGAAGACGCCGTGCCGACGGAGCATCTCCTCCTGCACCGCTTCCGGGCGAATGCCGGTCGCCGCGATGTCGATGACCATCATGTTCGCTCGCGAGGGATAGACAGGAAGCGAGGTTCCCGCGACGGCGCTCACGACGTCGCGGATGCGGGCGCCGTTCGCGCGCGTCTGGCGGACGACGGCGCCGATCCATTGCGGCTTCGTGCGGAGCGCGGCGAGCGCCGCGGCCTGCGACAGGACGTTGACCCCGAGGTCGTTCGTGTTGAACCGGGAGATCGTCTTCAACCGCTCGGGACGGGCGATCAGACCCCCGAGGCGCATGCCGGCGAGCCCACAGTTCTTCGAAACGGACCAGACGGTCACGGTCTCCTCGGGGGCGAACTCCGCCGCGAGGGCGTGTCCGTCCGAGAAGTCACGGTAGGTCACATCGTTCAGGAGGAGGAGGTGGCGGTCGTGGGCGATCTCCGCGATCGCGCGGACCTCGTCCCGGGGGTACCCCGACCCGAGCGGGTTCAACGGGTCGATGAGGAGGATCATCTTCGTTCGCGGGCCGATGGCCTCCTGGACCCGGTCGGCGGTGAGGCGGTAGGGTGGGGCGTAGATGTCGAGGTTCTTCGTGACCGCCCCGCTCAGCTCGACGAACCGGTGGATGATGAGGTAGCTCGGGTCCGAGGCGATCACTTCGTCCCCGGGGGCGAGCAGCGCGCGGGCCGTCATGTACAGGGCCTCCGTGCCGCCGCCCGTCAGGAACGGACTCTGTCCGGACAACCCGAAGTCCTTCGTGATGGCGTCGAGGAGCTCGGGGTCGCCGGTCGCGAGCGGGTAGCCGATGTACCGCTGCTCGCGGATCGCGGTCTCGAGGGCGGGACGGATCACCTCCGGAGGGACCAGGTGGTTCGTGTTCTGGCTCAACCACGCGATCTCGTCGTGATGCGCGTGCGCGTAACGGAATGCATCGGACGCCGGAGTCGACACGGAGATACGACGGTCACCCCGGGTTTAAGCGCTTTCGTGGAGGCCGTTTCCCGCCTCGGCGAGGAAGGTCGTGACGATGCCCGCCGACTGGAGGCGCGCTGCGGTGCGCGGAAACCCGTTCTCTGAGAGGAGCGCGAGGAACGCGGCCCGGTCGGGCAGGGAACGGAGCGACTGGGGAAGGTAGCGATACGGTCCCGCGCTGCCGACCGCCCCACCGAGCCAGGGGACGACGTTGTCGAAGAAGGCGTGGAAGAACCGGTTCATGGTGGGGGAGGCCGGTTCGGTGATCTCGAGGGTCAGGAAGACCCCCCCGGGTCGGAGCACCCGGCGTACCTCCCGGAACGCGACGGAGAGGTCGGCCAGGTTGCGCGCCACGAAGGCGTTCGTCACGAGGTCGAACGCGCGGTCCGCGAACGGGAGCTTGAGCGCAGTCGCGCGCGCAAAATCGAGCCGGTCGCGCTCCGGTCGGCCGCTGGAGGAACCGAGAGCATTCTCGAGCATCGCCCGGGTGAAGTCGGCCGCCACGACGCGCGAGGCCCCGTAATGCCGGGCGACCAGCCGGGCGAGTTCCCCGGTGCCGCAACCGATGTCCAGCACGCGAAGCAGAGGACCCGGTCGGCGGAACCGGTCGAGGTCCCAGATCGCTCTTGGACGCCACAGGAGGTCGTTGCCGAGAGATGCCACATGGTCGAACCACTCGTAGCCCTGCGCGATGTGCGTGAACATCCGGCGCACGTCGCGCTCAAAGCTCGGTAACGACCGGTCGGGGAGCGGCGAGCCGTCCGCCGCGGTCGGCCCTTGCGCCCCTCCCGAGGACATCGGGTCGGCCACCCGAGCGGCCGCCATAACGGTGGGGGTTAGCCGCCGGCCACAATCGCCTTCTCGAGCACGTCGAGGCGCTCCGCGAAATCCGGTCGGAAGTTCGCGAGCCCGCTGGCCCTCGCCTCGGTGAGCCAGCGACGGGCCTCGGGCCACGAGGCCTGTTCCACGGCCAGGTGCGCCAGCCGGAAGAGCATCTCCGAGGTCTCCGAGGCCGCCCGGAGGTCACGGGCCAACGTCAGGGAGGTCTGGTAGTGCGCGTCGGCCGCGGCGTAATCGCGCTCAGCCTCTGCGATGATCCCCTCGACCATCGCGATCTGTTGGGTCCCGAGCCGGTCCCCGATCGGCGCGAACACCTGGATGGCACGGGCCAGCGGAGGCCGGGCGAGATCGGTCTGACCGCGCTCGGCGTGCCACTGGGCGAGGTTGAGGTTGCAGTATCCGATCCAGATCGGGGAGCGCGAGCGGTCGGCCGCCTCGATCGCTTGCGTCAGGTCGCGGAAGGCGTCGTCCGGCCGGCCGGTGTGGTACTCCATCACGGACTGGTTCATCAGCACCCGAGCGCGGGCCCCGAAATCGCCGGCGACCTCGAAGAGCTCGGCGGCCCGGCTGTAAAGCTCGAGCGCCGGGTCGATCCTGGCCGCGCCGACCGGTACGAGGGTGTTCGCGACGTCCACGAGCGCGTGGCCAAGTTCGAGCGGGGTCCCCTCGCGCTCGGCGATCTCGAGCGCAGCCCGTTGGTGTTGTTCGGCCCGAGGGAAATCGCCGCGACGCCAGGCAACGACGCCGAGGACCCGGTGGACGGCCATCACGTCGCGCGGCGAACCCGCCTTCTGGAGGCGTTCGAGGGACTCGGTCGCCAACGACTCCGCCGACTCGTATTCGCTGCGTTGCGCGCGGGTCTCGGCAAGACCGAGCAGCGCCCGCCCGAGCTCGAGCTCCCCGCCGCCCTGGGTTCGGGCGAGGTTGACGGCCTCCGTCAGGAGCTCGTCCGAGCGCGGCAATACGCCGAGCTGCTCGAGGAGCCGGCCCTGCTCGGTCAGGAAGCGGATCTCCACGCGGGGGTCGCGGTTCGGTTTCCGTCGTTCCGCCTCGAGCGCGCGCGCGAGGTGAGAGACGGCCGTCTGGAACGCGAAGTCGCGCGTCGCCGCATTGGCGGCCTTCAGATTGTACTCGACCGCCTTCGGGTCGTCCCGACCGAGATAGAAGTGCCGGGCGAGTTCGGAATCGCTCGACCCCGGCTTACCTTCGAGAGCCCGACCGGCCCTCGCATGGAGAAGACGACGACGCGTCTCCGTGAGGCTCGTGTAGATGTCCCGACGGACCGCTTCGCTCACGAACTCGTAGACCTCGCCACCCTTCTCGCGGACGAGGCCGTCATGGACGAGGCGGTCGAGGCTCTCCGTGACCCTCTCCTCCCCGCTCCCCGCGACCGCCGAGAGGTTGGCGAAATGGAACTCCTTTCCGAGGACGGCCGCGTAGGTGAGGACGCGACGCTCGCGGTCCCCCAGACGTGCGACCCGTTCGAGGAGGATCTCGGTGACCCCCTGGCCGCCGGTCGGCGAGCCGCTCGGGGGGGCCGCGTACCCGGTGGCGAGCCGGACGAGCTGCTCGAGGAACAGCGGGTTCCCGTCGGTCTGAGCATGCCAGCGGCGAACGTCGTCGCGGTCCGCGGCGCGCCCGCCCAGGATCCAGCGAACGAACTCCTCCGTCTCGGGGACGTTCAGGGCGCGGACCGGTATCGTAAGGAAGTTCGGCGCGCCCGAGAGCGCCTCGATCGCTTCCCGCGTGCGCTCGGGGATGTCGGCCGTCTCAGCGAGGGTGGCCGTGATCGCGATGGAGGCCGTCGGGAGCTCCCGACCGAACCGCAGGAAGAACTCGAGCGTCGAGGTATCCGCGAAGTGCAGGTAGTCCACGGCGATGAGGAGCGGGCGCTCTTTGGCGCGGTCGAGGAGGTGCCGCTCGAGGTCCGCGAACAGCTCATCACGGCCCGCCCCGGACCCTTTGGCTGGGGTGAGTCGGATCGGGGCCAAGAGTCGCTCAAAATCGTCGGACGGGGCCTCGGTCGTGGCGCCTGTCGCTCCGGCGGTGGACACTTCGGCACGTTCCGCCAGCACGGGCATCAGGAGCGGAGGTTGCGAAGGTGTCCACAAGGGGGCCGCGGCTCGGGCCCCGGACCCGCGGTCCCGGTCCGACCCGAGCAGTTCGCGGAGCAACGAGAACGCGGGCGGCAGTTCCTCGGGGAGAGCCCGCCCCGAGAGGACCGTGCAGCCTCGCTTCCCCGCGAGCTCGATGAGCCCGTTCATGATCTGGGTCTTGCCGACCCCGCCGGGGCCGCTCAGGAGGAGGCCCCCGCCCGCTCCGCCGAGCGTGCGGGAGAGAAGGCGCTCCGCCTCCTCGCGGATCTCTTCGCGACCGAAGATGGGCGGGCGAGGAGCGGACCGGGAACCCCGGATGGCTACCACGGAAGAATCCAGCCCATCCCTAGTTTATAATCCTCGTTCGTCGCGCGCCCGAGGCGAGAGGGTGGCTACCGGGGGCCTCGCCCGGACGGGAGTGGGGGGCGGGAGGCCGAGCTGGTGCCCCAATTCGAGGAACGCCGGCGCGTGTTGCGGGCGCAGCTCCGTGAGATTGAGCTCGACCGCCGTGGCGTAGGCACGTCGCGCCCCTTCGAGGTCGCGAGTCTTGTAGCGGAGACGCGCGAGATGGAACATCGCCTCCGCCTCGTCACCGGAGAGCTGGAGGCGCCGGCACGTCTCGACCGCCTTCTCGTAGGCGTGCTCCGCATCCTCCCACTGGCCCCGACGCTCGGCGATCTGGCCACGGTTGACCTCCACTTGTTCGCGCCCGAGCTCATCGGAGAGGTGTTCGAGGAGCCGCGCGACCTGCTCGTTGTTCCGTTCGGCCTCCTCGAGCTGACCGAGAGCGAGGAGCAGTTCGACGCTCGAGGTCAGCGCGCGCCCCATTGCCCGGGTATCGTGGCCCCGCTCCGCCGCTTGCTGAGCCTTCTCGAGATAGTCGAGACCGTCCTGCGGGCGCACCTCGCCGGTGAGCACGCCGAGGTTGTGAAGGCCACGGGAGAGTTCGATCCAATCGCCCACTCGTTCGAGGCGTTCGATGCCGTGCGCGTACCATTCGGTCGCGATGTCGCGGACGTCCGGACCGAGCAGCGCGAACGCGTTCCCAATGTCGATCGCGAGGCGGCCGAGGAACGGCTCGACCTCCTCGGTACCGATGAGGTCGAGGGCGCGCTGGCACTCCTCGAGGGATTCCCGGTATGCCCCCCGCTGGAACGCGACCCGCCCGAGGAGTCGATGCGTTCGGGCGCTCCCGAGCCGGTCACCGACGTCCTCGAAGAGTCGTTGCGCCTCCGTGCTCCGCTGCACGGCGGTGTCGAGGTCCAGGTTCTCCCGAGCGACCTCGGCGCGGGCGAGCAGGAGACGGGCGCGCACTCGCGGCGTCTCGGTGCCGAGGCGCTCGAGCGCCTCGGTGAAGCGAAGGTCCGCGCTCGGAAAGTTTCCGAGCGCGTAGTACAGGTCTCCTAGAGCTTCGGCGACCTCGGCCTGTTCCCCGCGTCGGTTACCGGGAAGGGAGGCCAGGTCGAGGAGGACGCGTTCGAGGTGATGCGCCGCGACCTCGGGTTCGTCCGCGGCTCGTGCCGCCTCCGCGGCCCGACGGTTGTACTCGTACGATTTCGTCGGGACCTTCCCGAGGAAATAGTGCCGGCCGAGTTCCTGCAGGACGGGGAGCGGAGGTTCCGGGTACATCTTCTCGAGCACCTCCGCGATCTTCCGATGGAGCACCCGAAGGCGGCTCTCGGTCAGGGACCGGTAGATCCGCGCCCGGAACTCCTCTTCCGCGAACGCGAATCGTTCGCCGCCCGCTCGCTCCACGAGCGCGCCGAGGTGGACGAGCCGCTCGAGTTCCTCCGCGAGCACCTCCTCGTCGATCCCCATCGCCCCGACGAGCAGCGAGAAACGGAACTCGGAGCCGATGGCGCTCGCGTACGCGAGGATGCGGTGCTGCTCGGGAGAGAGCGACTCGAGCGACGGGTTCGGGCCGCTCCCCCGGCCCCGCGCCCCGGTCGCTGGCTCCGCCATGGTCCTCGTATTAGTCGCCGGTCGGAGTTAAAGGACTGCCTTCGGACGGCATCCGGACCGTCACCGGCCACCCGCGGTCCCGCAAGGGTTATCTAACGCCTCCCAGGTCGGCGGCGCACCATGGCAACGGCCGACCCGACGGCACACTCTCCCGCGTCTCCCGGTTACCGGGGGATGTCGATCAACCGAAAGGTCTCCTTCTGGGGGTTCGCGTCCCTCGTGGTGATGGCCGTGGCGTTCTACGTCTGGTGGGGCGTCGCGTTCGGTGTCTGGATCGATAACGGCGTCTACGCGGTCACCATTGTGTTGCTGCTGTTCGGACTCGCCGGGATGTGGCTCGTCCTTCCAAATCCACCGGCGCCCGCCCCACCCGCCCCGTAGGCGGGCACGGTTCTCACAGCGGGCGACCGGCGAGCGCCCACCGGACGTCGGTGGCCGAGCCGCACGCGACGCACGCGGCGGGGACTCCCAGCTCGAGGGGTAGATCGCTCTCCGGGCTCCCCAAGAGCCCGCCCTCGACTGCCGTCTCGATGGCGTGGCCGCAGGGTTCCTGGCCGCACCAGCCCAGGATCGCGACGTGCGTGAACTCCTTCAGCTCGTCCATCGATCGGACGACCCGGAACGCATCCCGGAACTCGCCGAGCGCGCGGTCGTAGAGCGCCCGGTCGAACTCTTCGAGGAAGGTGTCCACGTCGCGTTCGAGGGTGTCCAGCGAGACCGTTCGCTTGCGGCCCAGCCGGTCGACCGCGGTCGCCGTGCGAGCGGCCGCCTCGCGCCGCCCGATCTCCAGGCGCACGGGGACCCCCTGGAGCTCCCAGCGGTAGTACTTGGCACCGGGTCGCTCGTCACCGGAATCGAGGTGAACCCGGCGGCCGTGCCGGTGAAGACGTTCGACCGCTTGCGTCGCGGTCGCCTCGGGACCCGGCTCGGGCCCGGCGCTCGGGATCGGAACGATGACAACCTCGTACGGCGCGATCGAGGAGGGGAAGACGGCTCCTTTCGCGTCCCCGTGGACCGCGACAATGGCTCCGAGCAGTCGCTCGGAGAGGCCGAAGGTGGTCTGGTGGACCAACTTCTGGGCCCCATTCGCATCCTCGTAGCGGATGCCGTACGGCCCCGAGAAGTTCTCGCGGTAATGATGAACGCTGCCGATCTGGAGCGTTCGTCCGCCGCCCACGGGGATGTCGAAGGCGATCGAGTAGTACGCGCCCGGGAACTTGTCCCACTCCGGCCGGCGGACGGCCACGTAGGGAAGTGCGAACGACGCGGCCATCCGCCCGAAGGCGTCTAGGTTGGAGCGGACCCGAAGGTCCGCGGTCGCCACGTCAGTCTGGCAGGTGTGCTCCTCGAAGAAATGGATCTCTCGGACCCGCAGGAACGGCCGGGTCGTCTTCGTCTCGTAGCGGAACGTGTTCACGATCTGGTAGACGTTGAGCGGCAGGTCCCGGTGCGAACGGACCCAGAGCGCGAAGATGGGATACATCGCGGTCTCGCTGGTCGGGCGGAGGACGAGAGGGATGTCGAGCTCGGAGAGCCCCCCCTTCGTGACCCAGTAGACCTGGGCGTCGAACCCTTTGATGTGTTCCTTCTCTTTCGCGAACTCGTTCGCGGGGATGAGCGCGGGGAACTCCACCGGCGCGGAACCCGTGGCCTCGATCTCCCGGATCATCACCTCGTCAAGGTGGCGGCGGGCGAGGAACCCGTAGGGGGTCCAGACGTTCATGCCCTTCACGCCGTAGCGCTTGTCGGTGAGGTTCGCGGCGTCCACGACCGCGAGGTACCAATCGATGAACGCGGTCTTCTTGTCGGGGAGCGCGGTCATGCGAGGCGAGGAAGGGGGGACGCCGGGAGTATTAGGGTATTCGGCCGAAGGGGCATCCTCCGCCGGGGGGCGCCCGGGTCGGGCGGACGAGCGCCCGAGGCGCGGCGGTCGCTCGGCGGCGTCGGGGTCGAGGGAAGTCGACACAAGTTGTTAAGCCAACATTCGACCATGTCACGTGGGCCATGCGCCTCGTCGTCTGCATCGACCGCGACGACGACCTTGGCCGAAAAGCCTCGGTCGCCGGGCCCGTGGTCGGCCGGAACGCCACCGTGGACGCCGCCGTTCGGCTCGCCACCGTCGACCCGGAAGACTCCGACACGAACGCGATCTTCGCTGCGGTGAGTCTGCTCGACGAACTGCGCGGCGCGGGCGAGGAGGCCGAGGTCTGCATCCTGACCGGTTCGCCGAAGGTCGGGATCCTGTCCGACCGGCGGGTCGCCGACCAGTTCGACCATGTCCTCGCCCAGCTCCACGCGACGTCCGCCTACTTGGTCAGCGACGGGGCAGAGGACGAGTTCCTGTTTCCCATCCTGGCGTCCCGCGTGCGCGTGGACGGGGTCCGTAGGGTCTACGTCCGACAGAGTGCGAGCATTGAGTCGACGTACTACACGCTTGTGCGGGCGATGAAGGACCCGAAGCTACGAGCGAAGACGATCCTTCCGTTCGCGCTCGTCCTTCTCATCCTCGGTATCGCCGCCGCCGGCGGAGTCCTCCTGTGGGGGGTCATCGGGCTCGCGATCGTCCTCGGGATCTACCTCATCTTCTGGACGTTCGACATCGACGAAGCGATCATCGACTCCGTGCGTTCCGCGTCCACCGACATCCGGACCGGTTCGGTCGCTTTCGGGTTCGGACTCTTCTCGATCGCCCTCGTGGGCCTCGGGTTCCTGTCCGGCTACAATCTCTACAACTCGAATCTCGCCGAGCCCGACATCATCCGGATCCTCCTCTTCCTCCAAGCCGGCCTGTTCTACTGGATCCTCGCCGCCATCGTTTGGGAGACGGGTCGAGCGATCCGACGCGTCCTCGCACGCGGCCGCTTCCCACGGTCGTTCGCCGTCGCGACCACCTCGATCATCGGGATCGGATGCGTGAGCTACGGGATCGTCTACCTGGTCCGGTATCTTCAGCCGAACACCGTGTCACCCCAGCTGATCCTCATCATCGCCCTCATCGCGACGGGCTTCGGTCTGATGATCGGCGCCGGCGTCCTGCAGCAGTACTTCAAGGCGGTCGCTCGTCGGGCCGTACCCGAACCGGTCCCCTAGGGGCGAGCGCCGACCGTCCGGCTCCGTCACTACCCGATCGGAACGACCTCGGCGATCCGTTCGAGGTCGGCGAGCGGGACCTCAAGCCCGGAGCGTGTTCGCAGGGTCTCGCGGACCGTGGCCACTCCGCGGCCGTGTTCGGCCGCGCGGGCGGCGAGGCTCGCGAGGTCCTCCCAGTAGTTCCACGGAAAGACGACCCAGACCCAGGCATCGCGCGGGATCTCCTCGGCGACGTAGGTGGGAACGAACTTCGAGTGCTCGATGTGCAGGAAGGCCGCGGTCTCGAGCCGAGAGGGGTGCTGCTCCGCGATGTGCGCCGCGGCCAGCTGGAGGCTCTCGCCCGTGTCGGTGATGTCGTCCACGACAAGGACCGTCTGGCCGCCGACCGGGCCGCTCAGGCCCTCGGTGAGTTTCGCGGTCCCGTCCGGGGTCGCGGTGACGCCCCAATGCTGGGCCCGCAACGAGACCAGGCGGTGGACCCCGAGCCGGTCGCAGAGGAGCCGACCCGGGACCCAGCCCCCGCGCGTGAGAGCCACGATCGTCTCCGGGACCGCACGCGCCGCGCGGACGCGCTCGGCGAGCCGGTCGGCCCACCGGTCGACGTCGCTCCACGAGGTGAGGCGACAGCGGGGGAGGTCGGCCATTCGGTAGGTCGACCCCGCCCCGCCCTTTTCTCACTTACGGGTAGATGCCTCGGATCTTGATCGCGTCGACGACGCGCTGGATCGCGAGGACGTACGCGGCGGTCCGGTTGTGGACCTTGCGATCCACGGCGACCTTGTGGACGTCGTTGTACGACTGGACCATCACCCGCTCGAGGCGTTGGTTGACCTCGGCGAGGGGCCAGAAGTACCCCTGGATGTCCTGGGCCCATTCGAAGTAGCTGACGGTGACGCCGCCCGCGTTCGCGAGGATGTCCGGCAGCACGGTGATCTTCTTCTGGAAGAAGATCGTGTCCGCCTCGGGGAGCGTGGGGCCGTTCGCCGCCTCGGCGATCAGCTTCGCCTGGACCTTGTCGGCGTTCTTCGGCCCGAGCTGGTTCTCGAGCGCGGCGGGGACGAGGATGTCGACCTTGAGCTCGAGCAGCTCCTCGTTCGAGATCGACTTCGCGCCGGGGAAACCGACGACGGAGCCGTTCTTCGCCTTGAACTCCTCGACCGCGTGCGGGTTGAACCCGTCGGCCTTGTAGATGCCGCCCTTCGAGTCGGAGGCCGCGACGATCTTCGCGCCCTGCTCGTCGTTGAGCAAGTTCGCGCAGACGCTCCCCGCGTTCCCGAATCCCTGGACCGCGACCGTCCCGTTCTTCACGCGGACACCGGCGTCCTTCGCCGCCTCGCGGATCGTGTAGGCGCATCCGCGGCCGGTCGCTTCCCCACGGCCCTCGCTGCCGCCGAGGCTGATCGGCTTCCCGGTCACGACGCCCGGCACGGAGTAGCCCTTCAGGCTCGAGTACGTGTCCATGATCCAGGCCATCGTCTGGCTGTCGGTGTAGACGTCGGGCGCGGGAATGTCCATCTCGGGCCCGATGATGCCCGCGATCTCGCTCGCGAAGCGACGGGTCATGCGCTCGTTCTCGCCCTTCGACATGTGCTTCGGGTCGCAGATGATGCCACCCTTCGCGCCGCCGTAGGGGATGTTGACCACGGCGCACTTCCAGGTCATCCACGCCGCGAGCGCCCGGACCTCGTCCAGCGTCACTTGCGGGTGGTAGCGGATCCCGCCCTTGCAGGGCCCGCGCGCCATGTTGTACTGAACCCGATATCCGGTGAACACCTTGTAGCTCGAGTCGTCCATTCGGACCGGGAAATTGACCGTGAGTTCCCGCTTCGGGTGCTTGAGGACCTCGCGCATCCCGCCGTCGAGACCGAGGAGGTCCGCGACGATGTCGACCTGCTTCTTTGCCGTCTCAAATGGATTGACGTTAGAGCTGCTGTTCACCATAACCCGAAACCTCCGGGCAATCGACCGATTCCGATTCCTGCTACTTGAGGGTAACGTGAAGCCTGCGAGGGTGCCGCACGGTTTCGACAAGAAACGAACCCGACGGCTCACCCGAGCCGTGGATTTCGCCGGGCGAACGGTCGCCAACCGGCCGCGGGCATTGGTCGCATCTTCTCGTCGCGCTGCAACCAGGCTCTCTGTCCGCGCGCCACGCGACCGATCGCGGTGAGACGTCCTCCGACCCTACGAACGGCGCGCTGGGCCGCCGGGAACGACCGGGGCGGAAGCGCGACCAGAAGTTCGTAATCGCCGCCGAAGAACGCACGACGGCGCCGTTCCGAGCTCGAGAGCGTCGGACCTCGAAGTGCGGCCGTGAGAGGGAGCTTCTCTTCGATGAGCTCGACCCGAACCCCGCTCGCACCGGCGAGCAGTCGGGAGGCCTCGGCGAGCCCGTCGGACGTGTCGAGCATCGCATGCGCCCAGCGAACGAGCACCAATCCTTCCCGAACCCTGGGGTTCACGTCCAACATCGCGGTGAGAGTCGGTCGGTCGGGGCGGTGGCTCCGACCGAGCCGCGCGGCCGCAACGCCTCCCCGCCCCACGAGGCCAGTCGTCGCGAGCAGGTCTCCGACGACCGCGCCCGACCGGGGAGCGAGCTGCCCCTCCCGACCCCAGCCCAGCACGCTGCTCACGACCGTTCGCACCGGTCCCGGCTTCGTGTCGCCTCCCACGAGCTCCATGCCGAAGCGTGCGGCCGTGCGTTCCGCGCCCCGCGTGACAGATTCGGCCCACGATTGAGGAGTTCCGGCCGGAAGCACGATGGCGAGCAGAAGGGCCGCGGGCTCGGCTCCTTTCGCGGCCAGGTCCGAGAGACTGACCGCCGCGGCCGCGGCACCGACGCGCTGAGGAGGGGAACGTCGAAGGAAGTGGGTCCCCTCGACGAGGGTATCGATCGAGAGGACGGCGACCTTGCCCAACGGCGGACGCACGGCGGCGGCATCGTCGCCGAGCGGGAGGATACCGGAGCGTCCGGCGGGCAATTCCCGGGTCAACCAATCGTGGAACCGTCGCTCATCGATGGCCCCCGAACGCGATGCCCGACGTGCGGCCATCGAGCGCTACTTGTACGGAAGGAACTCCTTTCCGAGGAGCTCCCGACCGAGGATGATGCGCATGATGTTGAGGCCGCCCTCCGCCCCGACGAGGTACGACATGATCCCCCGCAGGCCCAGCTCCAGCCCGACCTCCTTCGTGTAGCCCGCCGCGCCGTGCCACATCATGACCCGCTTCACGCACTCGAACGCGATCTGGGGGGCTCCGAGCTTCACGGCGGCGACCGTGCGTTCCACTTCGGAGCGGTGGGAGGTGTCGCCCTTCAGCGTGTAGGTGTCGTGGAGCCAGGCCGCGCGACGGCATTGCCACTTGATTGCCTCGACCTGGGTCCAGAGGTCGACGAGCTCGAACTGGATCCCTTCGAACTTCCCGAGCGGCTGGCCGAACGCGGGCCGTTCCCGGATGTACGCCATCCCGGTCTCGAGCGCCCGTTCCGCGGCCCCGATGCAGGCAGCCGCCACGAACGTTCGCGCGAACGAGAAGCCTTCCATGGCAACGCCGAAGCCTTTCCCCTCCGTCCCGAGGAGATACTTCGCGGGGACCCGGGCATCCGGGTAGGTGAGGCCGCCCGTGGAGATTCCCATGCGGCCCATGTTGTGAAACCGCTGGGTGGCGATGCCCGGGGTGTTCGTGGGAACATAGAGGAAGTTGAAGCCGCCCGCCGGGTCCTTCGCGAGCGTGAGATGGCCACCGCCCAGGCTCTTCGCCTCCTCCACCCCCGAGATGAACGACTTCTCGCCGTGCACGACGAACGACCCACCGTCCCGCCGCGCCGTGGTGCGCATCCCGGCCAGGTCGCTGCCTCCCCCGGGTTCCGTGGTCGCGATCCCGAGGAACGCCTTCCCGGCGCAGACCGCCGGAAGCACCTCCTGCTTCGTCTCCTCGGTGCCGTGGCGCGCTAGGATGTGGCCCCAGCCGGCCTCGAGGAGGAAGAAGACCGCGGTCGCCATCGAGAAGTCGCCGCGCCCGATCTCCTCGGCGGCGATCTCGGTCAAGACCGCCGAACCTCCCATCCCACCGTACTCGGTGGGCACGGGCATCGCGAGCAGGCCGAGGTCGGCCATCGCCGCGAGGACGTCGGGCGGGATTCGCCCGTCCGAATCGATCTTCTGTTCGTTCGCGCGCAGAACCTTGTCGCCGAACCGGCGGACCGCGGCCTGGAACGCCGCTTCCTCGTCGGAGAGACAGAAATCCATGGGAATCGACCCCGGACATTCCCCTAGGATTTAGGCTAGGCGAGGCCGGGACCGAAACCCTCGCGGAACTCCTTTAAGCCGCCCCCGCTGACTTGCTCTGAGACCACCATGACGGTACGGGTCGCCATCAACGGATTCGGGCGCATTGGCCGGAACATCTTCCGCGCGGCGTTGGGCGACCCGGAGATCGAAGTGGTCGCGGTCAACGACATCACCGACGCGAGAACGCTCGCTCACTTGCTGAAGTATGATTCGATCCTGGGCAACCTTCCGAACCAGATCACGCACACGGACGATTCGATCTCTGTTGATGGCAAGAGCTTCAGGGTCTTCAAAGTCAAGGATCCGGCGGAGCTGGACTGGGCGTCGGTCGGGGTGTCCATCGTGGTGGAGTCCACCGGGCTGTTCACGAAGGGCTCGGAGGCGCGCAAGCACCTTCGGGGCCCCGTGAAGAAGGTCCTGATCTCGGCGCCTGCCACGGATCCCGACACGACCCTTGTTCTCGGTGTGAACGACAACACGTACGACCCGGTCAAGCATCACGTTGTTTCGAACGCGTCCTGCACAACGAATTGCCTCGCGCCGGTGGCCAAAGTGATCCTGGACGGCTTCGGGATCACCGCCGGGATGATGACCACGATCCACTCCTACACGAACGATCAGAGGCTGCTCGACCTGCCGCACAAGGATCTGCGCCGCGCGCGCGCCGCTGCGTTGTCCATGATCCCCACCACCACCGGCGCCGCCGCGGCATTGCACCTGGTCATTCCGGAACTGAAAGGCAAGCTCGACGGGTACTCCCTGCGAGTGCCCACGCCGAACGTTAGCGTCGTGGATCTGACGGTCATCACGGACCGGCCGGTGACTGTCGAAGAGGTCAATGCGGCGTTCAAGCGGGCGGCCGAGGGCCCCATGGAGGGGATTCTGGGCTACACCGAGGAGGAGCTCGTTTCCGTGGACTTTCGGGGCGATTCGCGGTCCTCCATCGTCGACGCAGGCTCCACGCGGGTCGTGGGCTCGAACTGCCTCAAGGTCCTCGCGTGGTACGACAACGAGTGGGGCTACTCGTGTCGCTGCCGCGACCTGATCAAGCTTTTCGCCGCGCGGCTGTAGGTGAGGTTCTCCAATCCCGAGCTCTCGCTCGACCGCCGGGACCCCCGTGTTCCCTCCCGCGTCTCTCGCTCTCTCCACGAGGAACTCGGGAGAACTCGGGTGGGCCGAACGAAGCCCGACGTGCCCGCGCCAGGCGGGGCGGCTGGATCGACACCTTTGATTCCGGGCGAGCCCTAAGGAGGGCGGGAATTCAGCACTTGGCAATGCGTTCTCCCGTCATAGCGGAGTAATCCTCCGACGACGGAGTTGGACCGGTGACCGCCGTCGAATCTCAATCGATGTGGGGTTGCCCAGTCGGTATCCGATTGCCCGCGTGAGATCAACAACATGAAAGTGCTCGCTCTGCGAGATCGCGTTCATCGCGCTTACATCGATTACTGGACGCTCTCGCCCTGGTAGATTTCGAAACGACCCGCCGCACATCGGCCGACCCTCCCGGTCGTCGTCCCGACCACTCTCATGCATGTCGAGGTGAACCACGTCCGGCTGGCCCGCGCGCCACGGGATGCCGCCGAGGTCACGGGCACCTTCCGCAAGTCCCCGCGGTTCCGCGACTTCGCCCCCTG
The DNA here is from genome assembly GCA_050013595.1 of Thermoplasmata archaeon. GTDB lineage: Archaea > Thermoplasmatota > Thermoplasmata > Lutacidiplasmatales > UBA184 > Lutacidiplasma. The sequence continues at coordinate 49,557 of JBEKEY010000003.1, forward strand.
GGAACACGTCGACGGTACGCCGCAGGTCATGGAGTACGCCCGGGACCGGGGCTCGGCTTCAACGACATTATGGAGAACGTCCTCTGGGAGGAAGGGTTCCGGCTCGACGGCCTGGACGCGTGCTTCTTCCAGGCGATCTATCAGGGATCGATCGTCGTTCCGGAGAATGTCGACGCGATCCGGGCGGCGCTCGACCTCGAGGCGGACGGCCGCGCGTCGATCGAGAAGACCGACCAGGCGCTCGGACTGACGAGGGCGTAGAACCCCCCTCCGCGACCGGACCGGTTTATCTCTCCCACGCCGGTGGGAGAGCCGTGCCCCCGCGCCCTATGCAACCGCAGCAACGCCGAACCCCGTCCGCGGCCGCCTCGGCCCGGCGTCGGCGCCGCGTCCGCACGAAGTTCGACGCACAGGTCGACCACGAATGGGCACGGTATTCGGGGGAGGCCTGGAGGGTCCTCGTTCGCGAACTGCGCGACCGGTTCCTTGCGCGCCATCTCCCGAAGGGTCGGGGTTGGGTACTGGAACTCGGTCCCGGACCCGGCCGATTCACTCCCACCGTCCTCGCCTCCGGCGCTCGGGTGGTCGCGGTCGACCTGAGCCTTCCGATGCTCCACGCGCTTCGGCGGCGCAAGCGGGTTGAGCAAAGGGCCGGGCGGTTACGCCGGGTGCGCGGGGCGGGAGAGCATCTGCCGTTCCGCGAGGGAGCCTTCCGGGCCGCCGTGGTCTACGGGAACATCCTCGGCTTCTCGGCGGGCGGCGGCGAGCAACTCCTCTCAGAGCTTGCGCGGGTCGTGAGACGCGGAGGTGTGTTGATCGTGGACGTATCCTCGTCCGTGGCGGCGATAACCGAGTTTCTCTCCACAGCGGCCCGCCGAAGGTTCCTGCTACGGATCCTTCGGGACCCCGAGTACTTCCTGTTCAGCGTGCACGCGAATATGCGAAACCGGTCCCACCAGCCGTACGCCCCCGAGCGGTTGGCGTTCTGGGAGTTCGATTTCTACACCGTCGCCGGAGCGGAATCGGCCGTCCGCGACGCGGGATTCCGGCCGATCGACCGCATGGCGGTCGGTGCCATTGGCGCTTTCCGAGATCGGATGACGACCATCGCACGACGCGAACGCCGGACGTGGAAGAACCTTCTCGAGCTCGAGGAGGTCGTCGGGCGTCGCCCTGGGGTCCTTGAGACCGGCCACGGCTTTGTGCTGGCAGCGGTGCGCTCGGGCCGGGCTTCGGGCGCCCGCTCGAGAGCCTGACCCCAAGAATCTTATAGGCCGCCCCGCTCGCGCGCGAGGCATGTACTATCTCGATCACCGACGGGATGTCGTCCGCATCCCGCCCCAGCGGCTCGGGCCCGAGCTCGCGAACGTGCTCACCGAGCTCGCCCAGCAGCAGTTCGAGGGGAAGCTCGTGGACGGCCAGAGCGTCGCGGTGACGATCCGTGACGTGACCCCGGTCGGGGAAGGGCACATCATCCACGGCGACGGCGGCGTCTACCAGGAAGTCGAGTACGAAGCGCTCCTCTTCCGGCCCGAGATCCAGGAGGTCGTGGAGGGAGCGGTCGTCGAGATCCGAAAGTTCGGAGCGTTCGTCCGGTTCGGTCCGCTCGACGGCCTACTGCACGTTTCGCAGATCATGGACGACCGCGTGAACATCGACGAACACAACCAGCGGCTCGTCGGGGTCGAGTCGAAGAAGGACCTCAAGGTCGGCTACAAGGTTCGGGCCCGCGTCGTCTCGCTCTCCCTCTCCGAGATCTCTCCCCGCGACAGCCGCATCGGGCTCACGATGCGCCAACCGGCGCTCGGACGCCTCGAGTGGATCACGGAGGCTCACAAGAAGACCGACGGCGCGGCCAAGAAGGCGGGCGCCGCACCCGCGAAGAAGGGCGCCGCGGCAGCGGCCCCGAAGGCGGCCGCGAAGCCGGCCGCGAAGCAGCCGGCCGCGAAGGAGCCCGCCTCGGCGAGCTGAGACGATGATCAATCTCAAGGCCTGCAAGAGCTGCAGCTCGATCACCGACCAGGCGAAGTGTCCCCGGTGCGGCGGCGAGGTATCCCGCGAGTGGCAGGGATACTTGGTCGTCATCGACCCGGAGAAGTCGGAGATCGCACGCAAGATGGGGATCCATGCCGCGGGCCGGTACGCGCTCCGCGTCAAGTGACGAGCGGGCGTGGGCGGTCCCGGAGTCGCTGCGCGCGACCCTCGGGGAACGCTACGGTCCGGTGTACTCCGGAGCGGAAGCCGACCGTCGACTGATCGCGCTCGGGACGTTCGGAGCGTGCGGGGACCGCGTCACGGCGCGGGCGATCGAGCTCGGCCACCCACCGCTCGTCGGGATCGTGGACTACAAGACCCGCCGCAACGAAGCGGTCGACCCCGCGGCCTTCCGGTCGCTCGCCCGCCGGAAGCTGGTGCGGGTGGTGAACCCTCCGGGGTTGCTCACGGAGCGGCTTCGCATCGCCGTTCGTGAGCTGGTCGCGTCGGGGGGAGGGCTCATCGAAGTGGACGGCGAGGAGGACCTCGGGTCGCTCGCGCTCGTCGAATCACTGCCCGCCGGGGCCACCGTTATATACGGTATCCCGGGTGCGGGGGTCTCCTTCGTCACCGTTGACGCGGTGGCCAAGGAACACGTGCGGCATCTCATCGCCCAAATGGAGCTTCGGAGAATCGACCGTGGAGATTAAGATCCTCGAGGACCGCCCGAACCCGTTGATGAAGCGCCACGAGGTGCGCTTCGAGGTCGCGCACGCGACCGCGGCGACGCCGAGCCGGGACGCCGTCCGCGGGGAGCTCTCAAAACTCGTGAAGGCCCCGAAGGACCGGGTCATCATCGAGCGGATGAACGCCCGCTACGGAACGGCGGTGACCCGCGGGGATGCCATGGTCTACGAGTCGGTCGACGCGGTGAAAGCGACCGTTCGCGATCACATCCTGGTCCGTAATGGTCTCAAGGAGAAGCCCGCGAAGGGACCGGCCCCTGCCGCCGCGGAGACGCCGGCGCCAGCACCCGCCGCCACCGAGGCGCCGAAGAGCGAGCCGGCCGCCGCGCCGAAGAGCGAGCCGGCCGCCGCGACTAAGAGCGAGCCGGCCGCCGAGAAGAAGGAGTGAGCTCCTACGGCGAAAGCGCGGGTCGGCCTCTACGAGGTCAAGGGAGACGCCCTCACCCGGACCCACAAGTCGTGCCCGAAGTGCGGTGCGGGCATCTTCCTCGCGGACCACAAAGACCGAAGGTCCTGCGGGAAGTGCGGGTACTCCGAATCGAAGGCCCCGCCCCCTGCGAAGACGAAGACCCCCAAGAATGCGTGAACCGTCCCGCCGGCGGACCGCCGGTAGCTGGACTCGTTTGGAACCTCACGGCGCCGACGCGGCGTCGCGAAATGAGGGATCCTACGAAGGAGCCTTCCCTCGCATCGTGTCCGGGATCTCGACCGCCACGACCTCGCCTCGCACGGTGACCTCACCGCCCACGGACACCGTGATCTCAACGACCACTTTGCGCTCGGTGACCGAGCGAACCTGGCCCCGGAGCAGCAGTTCGGGCCCGAGGGGGGTCGGCCGAAGGTAGTCCACCCGCAGCGAGCCCGTCACGAAACGGTGGGCGGGCAAGGTATCCATCTCCCGGCCCTCGGCGCGGTAGGCCGCGGCGGCCGCGGTTCCGGTGCCGTGGCAGTCGATGAGCGAAGCGAGCAAGCCACCATTGACCCAGCCGGGGATGGCGATATGATAGGGTTGGGGCGTGAAGCGGGCTTCGCTCGCTTCACCGACCCAGAAGCTTCGAAGATGGTGACCGTGCTCGTTCCGACGGCCGCAGCCGAAGCAATGAGCGAGCTCGTCCGGGTAGTAATCCTGGAATGCCTTCATGGCCGGGAGCGAAGGGGTGCGCTCGGTCATGAGCTGTTCGCGCTCCCGTCACACTTCGCTTCCGTGGCCGGACGGATCCTTTGCGACGCTAGAGGTAAGCCGACCCGGAGCATGTCCGGAAGGGGGTCGCATGGCGGAGCCCGCGTGCCGTACTATCCTCGTCGTGAACGGCCGCGTTCATGAGATCCCGGCCCGTCGTTCCAGCGACCGCGTCCGTGCGGAGGGTTCGGTCACCTGGTGGGAGTCCCTCGCGCTCTTCGGAGGATCGCTCGTGATCCTGGGATTGTTCGTTGGTGCCGACCTCGGCTTCGGCGCCGCGATCGGGGGTGTCGCACTGTTTCTCGCAACGGCGATCCTCGCGGGGGAGGGGCGCTACGAGTTCACGACCGCTGTCGGGACATCGGCGATGGTCTGGACGTCGTCGGGGATCGCGGTCGTTCTCGGGACCGACCCGTCGTTGATCGGCTCTCTCTTTTGCTTCGTGTTCGTCGGCGTCGCGGCGCTGGCACTCGGATTGCTCGGAAGGTCACGTGCACGGTCCCGAGGGTCCGAGGGCTTCGCTCCGGCGGCCTGAAGCATCTCGGTCGGCCCCGCTTACCGAGATGGGCTGGATCGTTCGGCGCGGGCTCGCGGTGTTGTCGAACGGGGGAGCCGTCGATTCCGCGGAAGGGTGAAACCGACCTAACGACCGCTTCTTAGCCGCGAACCCCCACGCTGTCCGCGGGAGATCGGGCGGTCGCCGTCGGCCCTACGGGTCCGCGGCGAGCTTCGAACAGTGCGACCGATCGGACCGTAGGGAGGTCGCGAGCTTGGAATACAAGTGGACGGTCCTCTCGAACACCACGCTGGGCGCCCTGATGGCGTCCATCAACGGAACGATCATTCTGATCTCGCTGCCCGTCATCTTCCGGGGCCTGAACGTTAACCCGTTCCTGCCGAGCAATTTCACCCTCCTCATCTGGCTCCTCTTGGGCTACGGGGTCGTAACGGCGACGCTCCTCGTCACGTTCGGTCGGCTCTCCGACATGTGGGGCCGGGCCCGGATGTACAACCTCGGTTTCGCCATCTTCGCCGCCGGCTCCGTGATGCTGTTCCTGGTCCCGAACAGTGGAGCCACCGGTGCCTGGGAGCTGGTCGGCTTTCGGATCGTTCAGGGGATCGGAGGCGCGTTCCTGTTCGCCAACTCGGCCGCGCTCATCACCGATGCCTTCCCGCCCTCCGAACGAGGAAAGGCACTCGGCTTCAACATGGTCGCGGCGATGGGCGGGTCGGTGCTCGGACTGGTCCTAGGGGGCCTCCTCGCCGGTTTGAGCGACATTCACCTGGGGTCGTTGGTCCTTCCGGCCTGGCGGGTGATCTTCCTGGCCAGTGTCCCGTTCTCGGTCGGCGGCACCGTCTGGGCCTACCTCAAGCTCCACGACATCTCCGCGATCCGAGCCGGTCAGCGGGTCGACTATCTCGGCAACGCCACCTTCGGCATCGGTCTTACTCTGCTCCTGGTCGCGCTGACCTACGGGCTCCTACCCTACGGAGGCCAGACCATGGGCTGGTCGAGTCCCTGGGTCTGGTCCGGCATCGGGGTAGGCCTCGCGCTCCTCGTCGCGTTCCCGTTCATCGAGACCCGGGTCGGGGACCCGATGTTCCGGCTCCATCTCTTCCGGATACGGGCGTTCGCCGCGGGGAACCTTGCGGCGTTTCTGGGATCGATCGCGCGCGGGGGAATGATGTTCATGATGGTCATCTGGTTCCAGGGAGTCTGGCTTCCCCTCCACGGCTACTCGTTCGCGCAGACGCCGTTCTGGGCCGGCATCTACATGCTGCCCATGGTGGGCGGTTTCTTGGTGATGGGACCGCTCTGCGGCTGGGTGTCCGACCGCTTCGGTGCCCGGTACCTCGCGAGTGCGGGAATGGCGATCAGCTCGGCGTCGTTCGTGTTCCTCCTGTTCCTGCCATACAACTTCGTGTACTGGCAGATGGGGCTGCTTCTTTTCGCGCAGGGCGCCGGCATGGGGATGTTCGCCGCTCCGAACATGGCGGCGATCATGAATTCGGTTCCCAGCGAGAACCGCGGAGCGGCTTCGGGAATGACCGCGACGCTCCAGAACACCGGTATGCAACTCTCCATGGCGATATTCTTCACGATCGTGCTCGTGGGACTCGCGAACGGCCTCTCGGGGTCGGTGTCCGGCGCTCTCAGCTCGGCGGGAGCGACGGGACCGGCTGCGACGGCGCTCTCGAGCGTCGTCGCGTCCAACCCGACGGGCGCCCTCTTCGGGGCGTTCCTCGGACAGAACCCGATGGGATTGTACATCACGTCCCTTCCCGTGGCGCTCCAGGGCCAGATCCCTCCGTCGGTCGTGGCGACGCTCACCTCGAAACAGTTCTTCCCGAACGCCGTCGGTCCGGCCTTCCTCAAAGGGATGGATTTCGCTTTCCTCCTATCCGCCGTCCTGACGGCGGCGGCGGCCGTGGTCTCCCTGCTGCGCGGCCGCCGGTACGTCCACGAACTCGAGGTGGGGGTGGCGCGCCCGGCAGGCCCGGCCGAAGCTACGCGCGTCCCCGCCCGGAACTGACGGCACGCTCGCGCCCGCCGGTTCCGAGCAAGCACCTAAATACGGTCCGGCGTCGAATGCGCCGCGCGGGCCCGTAGTATAGCTTGGATATCACGGAGGCCTCCGGAGCCTCAAACCCGGGTTCGAATCCCGGCGGGCCCGTCACGCCTCGGACCGGTGCGTGCCGACGTTTCATGTATCAAGGCCGGATGGGGTCGGAGCCGCCATGAAGAGGACCCCGTCCCCGAGGGCTGTGGACCCGGAAGGATACTCCGGCCCCATCGTGGACGCTCACACGCACCCCCGACTGGCCGGATTCCCTCCGGTCCGGAAGAAGCCGCATCGGCCGACCGATTACCTCCGCGAAGCACGCGGACTGGATGTTCGATACGCCGCGGCGTTGGTCATGGCGCCCCGCGCTCAGCCCGAACGCACGCGACGAATGAACGACCGGGCTCTCGCGCTGACCGGTCGGGGACCGACGCGATTCTTTCCGGTCTGTTCCGTGCATCCGGCGGACGGGCCATCGGCCCTCGCGGAGGTGGACCGGGTCGCCCGACGGGGGGCTCGCGGGCTCAAACTGCATCCGAACACCCAGCAGTTCGACGTGGCCGACCGTGCGGTGCACGACGTCGTGGCTCGCGCCACGGATCATGGCCTTCCGGTGCTGTTCGACGCGTACTCCCCCTTTGATGCCGACCAACCCGGCAAATTCGTTCGGCTCGCGATGGAGGTCCCGAAGTCCCGACTCATCCTGGCCCACGCCCACGGGCCTCGTTTCCCGGACCTCCTCGTCTACGAGATCCTCTCCCGCTACGACTGGTGGGGACGAAACGTCTGGATCGACCTCTCGGCGACCGGCCCGCTGCTCGCGAAGAGCCCGTTCCGGAATCAATTCGTGTGGGTCCTCCGCCAGGTCGGCATCGACCGGCTCGTCTTCGGCAGCGACTACCCGTTGGACGAACCGCGGAGCGCGGTTCGAGCGATCGCCGGGATGGGCTTCTCGCCTCGAGAACTATCTCGGATCTTCTACGCCAACGCCGTGAGCCTGTTCGGTCTCGACTGATTCGCGCAGCGCGGGCACGTCCGGCTCTCCGCCAACAACGTTCAAGTAAGCGTGGTCGGGTCCGGGGTTCGTCCCATGCCAGCCGAGAAAGGAGGGATTCGCGACCCGGAGCCCGACGGCCCGGAGTCCGAGGATGCGGTCCATCTCGTCGAACGGATCGAGGAAGAGCTCGACCTGCTGGCCCGGAACGTCGACATTCTCGAGAAGCTCGCGAAGAGCCCTCCGATCGGGATCATCCGTCTCAGCGAGGCGCTCCACCTGCCCATCCACAAGACCCGGTACTCGCTCCATCTCCTCGAGCGCGAGGGCGTCATCCAACCGTCCGCGGACGGCGCGGTGATCACCGACAAGTCGAAGGAGTTCTGGGCGAACCTGAACCAATCCCTCGACCGGATGACGGCGCTCATCCAACACCTCAAGAGCCGGTCGGTCGAGCACGAGAGTCGGCCGCCCTCGAGCCGGAAAGGCTTTTAGCGCGATGCCCGCTCCGACGCTCCGGTGCCGCCGTAGCTCAGCGGCAGAGCGATCGGCTGTTAACCGAAAGGTCAGCGGTTCGAAAGGGCGGCGGCAACTTCCCGCCGCCCCTAAACTCCGCTCGGCGGCGCCTCCGCATCCTTCCTGCTGGGCCCGTAGCTTAGCCCGATTAGAGCGACCGGCTCATAACCGGTCGGTCGGCGGTTCAAATCCGCCCGGGCCCATTCACGCTCGGCTCGTCTCGCGCCCGAGCCTCACGGACCGAAACTTTACGGTCGGACGGCAATCGCCTCGTCCATGAACCGCATTGACGTCGTGTCGCGCCACGCCGTCGGGTCGCTCGATCGACCGGAGTTCGGCCGCACGCCGGCCTTTGAGACCGACTCCGTGCGAGTCGGCGAGACCCACGTCGCAGCGGGGTCCACGTCGCCCTGGCATCATCACGGTCGCCGGACCGTCTACGCGTTCGTGGTGTCGGGCGAGCTCATCCTGGAGTTCGGCCCTCACGGGCGCGAGAAGGTCCGAGTTTCCGACGGCGACTTCTTTCGGATCCCCGCCGGCCTCGTGCATCGCGACGTGAACCCGACCCCGAAAGAAACGAAGATCGTGAACCTGATGGTGGGGGATGGACCGGCGACGACCGATGTCGGGGGTCCCGACCCATGACCCGAGCACGGACCTCTCGATCGGTCCGAGTGACGTATCGAAGAACGACAGTTGCCGACCTCGACCTCCTCACCGACCATCGGCACCGTATGTGGACGGCGATCGGCCACCGGACCGAGGCGGAGATCACCGAGCACGACGCCCGTTATCGGCGGTGGATCCGCCCGCGCCTCGCGTCGGAGGAGCTCGTCGGGTTCGCTGCCCGATCGCCCGAAGGCACGCCGGTCGGCAGCGGTCTCGTCTGGTTCCGCTCCGACCAGCCACGGCCCAAGATACCGACCCTCACCATCCCCTACATCCTCTCGATGTGGACCGCGGAGGACTGGCGGGGCAAGGGCATCGCGTCCGGGATCGTTCGACGCCTGGTCACGGCGTGTCGTGCCCGAGGGTTTCCGAGCGTCGTACTGCACGCCTCCGAACAGGGCCGTTCGGTCTACCGCCACCTCGGGTTCGAGAGGACGTGGGAGATGCGTTACTGGATCGACCCGCGCCTACGTCGACGGCGAGCGCGGCTCGCCCCAAAGGTTCGGAGAAGAAAGAAGAAAGGGTTGGACCGGGGGCGTTAACCGCTCCCGCACCCGCCGGACCCGCACCCACAGCCGCCCGCTTCCGCCCCGTGCTCGTCGACGGAGGGGGTTGGCGCGTTCGGCGGGATGATCTTGAATCCGGAGACGTTCAGATCCTGGACGTAGTCGATCCGGGCCCCGTTCAACATGTCGGCCGAGAGGTCGTCGACGACGATCGAGAATCCGTCGACCTGGACGACGCGATCCCCGTTGCGGGGCTTGTCGAACGCCATCCCGAACGAGGGTCCTGCGCTGCCGCCTTCTCCGCCGCTGCCGCACCCTCCGCCCGAACCGCAGCTGCAACCGCTTCCGCAGCCGCCGCCACCGCCGCCGGACTGAAGGTAGACACGGACCGCCATTCCAGGCTTCTGACTCTTCATCAGGCCCCGGACCTGGTCCTGCGCCTCTTTCGTGACTTCCAACTTGATTCCACTATCGCTCATGCCTGGGGCCCTCCTCGATTCCCCGATGAACCACCAATTGCATCGTATAAAAGTCCGGTGTCGCGGCCGAAGGGACTCATGCGGAGAACGACTTGCCGCACGAGCAGGTCTCCTTCGCGTTCGGGTTGAAGATCTTGAAGCCTGACGACTCGAGGCCCAGAAGGAAATCGACCTTGACGCCCTCGAGCAGAGGGGCGCTCGCGTGGTCGACCACGACGAGCAGTCCCTGCTCGCGGAACGCGACCTCGTCGCCCGTCTCCTGCTTGTCGAACGACATGCCGTAGGTGAGGCCCGAGCACCCGCCTCCCTGGACGTAGAGCCGCAGGGCGGAGCCGGGCTTCCCCTGCTTTTCCATGATCTTGAGCACCTGGTCCCGCGCGGCGGGAGTGACTTCGACCGCTACCATCCTCGACTTTCCGAATATAGCAACACCAATGTGTCTAAAAAGGGTTGCTGGCGGCCAGGAAAGCTGCGGATGTCGCGGCGGACGCTTATCTAGAGGTCCGGCGTGCTCGTGGTCGATGTGCAGACTTCTGGGTGTTTTGTCGGTCCAGGCGGACACAGCGGAACCATGGCTCGTGCGTTCCGACCGCTCGCTGCTCGCCCAATCGAACGTGAGCCCCGATCGCGCCCAGAAGGAGGGCTGGGGGATCGGCTGGTTCACGGATGGTGGACGGACCCGGGTCGAGAAGGGCACGCGGGGTGCGTTCGTCGAAGGAGAGCGCGAGCGCTACCTCCGTGCGGCCGCCGATGCGCGCAGCTCGCTCGTCGTCGGTCACCTTCGCCACGCGAGCAATCCCCTCAAGCTCCCGTACGAGCAGCTGATCGCGCTCGAGAACTCCCAGCCGTTCGAGAATCACACCAGCCTCTTCGCGCACAACGGTGCGATCAACTTCCCGACCGAAACCCGCCCGTTCCTCGGCGTTCATGAGTCGAAAGTGCGGGGCGTGAACGACAGCGAGGTGCTCTTCTGGTTGCTCTTCCGGAACACGGAGGAGACGGGGGACCCGCTGGTGGGCTACATGCACACCGTCGAGGACCTGGTCCGGGTCTGGGAAGGGCTTCGGAAACCCGCCATCCCTCCCTTTTCGGGGTTGAACGTGATCTTCACCCGCGGGCCGGACGAGCTCTGGGCGTTCGCGCTCTGGACGGGCGACCACGGGACGGGCCTCATCGACGCCCACCGACGGTACTACGAGATGACCTACCAGACCGCGGCGCACCGCGTCATCGTCGGCTCGGAGCCGTTCGACGGGGAGCCCGGCGTCTGGAAGTCGATGCCGAGCGGTACCTATCTGGTCGCGCGCCGGGGCGACCACCGCGTGGACGTTACCGTGGGAAAGATCCCCCTCCCTACTGCGCTCGAGATCCGCCCGCCGCCGAGCTGACCGGCGCGGTCCGCGAGACTCGCCGACGGGGTCGGACGGCCATGACGAGCGAGCTTCTCTCGGGACCGGACCTGGGAGCGGGCTACCTCCATCAACTGTCGATCGACCGGGACGACGAGCGCACGACGTTCACCTACCACGCCCAGGACGGGGGCGCGGACGCGAACGGACCGCCGAAAGGCCCGCTTGACGTCCTCGGCTTCGTTCACCCCCCGATGGCGTGCATGTTCGGCGGCCCCCGCTGCTGGCACCGCCGGTTCCTGCTCCCTTTCTCCGAGACGTCCCGAGTCCGGCATGCGTACAACCGAAGTCGCTTCGTCCTCCAGGCTGTGCTCGACCAGGAGTACGACGGCGTGCCCGCGGCCGTCGGTGTGGCCCTCAAGGAAGTGGTCGAGCGGGTCTCGGCCCCGCTGGCGCGGGACCGGGTCGAGTGGTACGTGGGAGGCTCGACCGCGGCCTGGCTGCTCGGAGCGTCGCTGGTTCCGGGCGACATCGACCTCGCGACCACGCGCGAGGGTGTGGACCGCGTCGCCTCCCTCCTCAGCGAATACCTCATCGAACCGCTCGCCACCACGGACTGGCCGAGCGCCGGGATCGTGCGCGGCGCCCGCGCCTTCGTCGGAACGTTCCAGGAAGGAGCGCGAGTCGAGTGGGGTATTCCCCTCGAACCCCGGAGCCCGTTGCCGTTCGATGAGTGGAACCCCGGCGCCCACGGAGTTCGGCTCGTTACCACGGACTTTCACGGTCACCCGATCCGGGTCACGCGGCCCGAATACGCGCTCGTCCGAGCCTACGCGAGCCACCGCGCGAGCGTCGCGGAGGCGATCGCCGTGGTCGTGCGACGGCTGAAGCCCGACGGCGAGCTCCTCGACGCGCTCCTCGAACGATCGAGCCTGCCGGGCGCCGAGCGGAAGGCGATCCGCCGGCAGGTCTTGGGCGAGTTCCTCGGGTGATCCTGGCCGGGCGTTTTCCCGCTTCGCGTGAAAGCGCACCTTCATAGACCTCGGGCCCGAGCCCCGAGGGATGTTGGCCCCTCTCGCGATACCGACCGCCGAGCACCTCACTCCGCATGACCTCGTCACCTACTTCCGCTGCCCGCACGAGATGGAGCTCGTCCGCGCGCTGCACGTGCAGCGGACGACCGGCACGCTCGGCCCCGTCCGCACGCCGCTCGATGTCGTTCCCCTCCGCCAGTCGCCGCTCTTCTCACCTCCGATCGGAAAGCTCGTCGTGAACGAGGGCCGCCTCGACCTCTTCGACGGGGACCGCCTCGTCTACGAGGACCCGGGCGAGGACGACCTCCCGATGCTGTTCCCGCCCGAGCGGGTCCAGATCGACCCCAAGTTCACGAACGGCCACACCACGATGGTGGACGCCGCCTGGGGCTTCGCGGGCCGGCCGGACATGGTCATCCGCCGTGAGGACGGAGGGTTCTACCCGGTCGAGTACAAGGAGACCCATCTGTTCGGCGGCTACCACGAGGCGCACGTCCGCCTCTTCGATACGATCCAGGCGATCGCGGAATGCCGTCTCGTCGAGGTCACGTTCGGTCGTCGCCCGGCGTTCGGGGTCGTCCTCTACGGCGACGAATCCGGCGGCGGAGAGCACGAAGGCTGGGTTCGGGTCCCGTACGAGGAGGCCGAAGTGCACTGGCTCGAGTACGCCCTCCGCCAGGTCCGCGAGGACCGCGTACGAGCCCCCGTCCCTGCCGAGCGCAACTGTGCGAGCTGCTCGCCGAACGCGGAAGGGCACTGCCGGTTCGCGGCCGCCCGCCCGACCGGCCACGAGTCGGGGTTCCACGGAACGCACTGGATTCGCCCGTAGCCGGGCCCGTACGACGGGGCTACCCGGGTTCCGTGAGCGGGCCGTCCCTTCGCAGGGATTAAATAGCGCCCCCTAATCCCACCCGAGCCGCGCCACGGCGCAGCTGTTCGGTCGGCACGTGCACCCGCAGAGGCTCTGGCCTCTCCGGGGAAGGGCGAGGGTCTCTCGCCATTGCCGGCGAGGGACCGATGACGCCGATCACACGCGTTCTGGACGCTTGTCAAGCGTAATCAGTGTAGCTGACTCCTGTCAGTTGGGGAATGGCTAGGCTCGGGCGCCGATGAAGGTCGTGCCAAGCTGCGA
>JBEKEY010000004.1:0-61464 GCA_050013595.1 Thermoplasmata archaeon
CCTGATCCTGGCGCATCGGGTTCCGACGGACGGCGAATTCACCCTCAACGACCTCGCCGGTGGGGCGGGCCGACTCGACGAAGTCGCACGCGGGGTCTCCACCGCGTTCACGCTATCGAACGACCTGCGCCGGGATACCGAGGTGTCCATCCTCTTCGTCGCGAGCCCGCCACCGCAGGCGCGTCGCATCGACCTCTTCGGCGCGAGACTACGATTCCTCAATCCGGACGAGCGGTCCACGGCGGCGCTCCTCAAGAACGCCCTGGTCCGCTCCCGGGATTTCCCTCATCCGTTCGAATCCTCCCCCGGCCTCGTCGTGGCGGCCGCGGAACCGATGCCGAGCCTGCGGACGTTCCTCGAGCAACCGAACCCGGTCTGGCTGTGCGAGGACGGGTTTCCCATCGAGCAGTGGCCGTCCACCGGTGGCCAGGTCGCCGCGGTCGTCTCGGACCCTTACGACCCGACTCCCGAGGAGCGCGAGGTCCTCGCCGCGAGCGGTGTCCCGCGCGTTTCCGTGGGCCCGCGCTCGTTGCGGACGAGCCAGGTCATCGACCTCGTCCATCACGAGCTCGACCTCCGCGAGGCCGGACGCACGGTCGGCGGACCCGCCGCCCCCTGATCAGTGGACGAAGATAGGCCGAGTGATCTCGGCCGTGCTCTCGAGCGCCTCGCGGACCGAGCGCGTCCGGAGGCCGCCGATGACCGCCGTGAGGTGAACGACCTCCCGCGGTTCGGGCCGGACGCGGGTCCCGAAGACGAGCCGGTCGGGGTTGTTGAGCCGGGAGCTCATGGTCCGCAGGACGCGGTCGAGCGTCCGCAGGGTAAGGTTCGAGCCGCCGTCGAGGTGGATAAGGGCGGAGACCCGTTCGGAGAGGTGGTAATCGAGGAGCGAGTCCGAGAGCGCCTGCTGGACCAGCCGCTCGGGTTCGGAGATGTGGTACTCGCCGACCACGAGGGTCGAGAGACCCGCGTCGCGCAGGTGGTTCTTCAGGCTCGCGAGGTCGACGTTGAGCTGAGAGGGGTTCTCGACCATGTCGACGAGGCTCGCGACAAGGGAGTGGATGTAGGCGTTCCGCACATGGAAGACGCGCTGGATGGGAAGCGACTCGAAGCGTCGAAGCTTCTCGTTCGCGAGCGCCACGAGGAGGCCGCCCATCGCTTCGAGCTCCGAGACGGTCTCCTCGACGTTATCGCGTCGGGTGCGGTTGTTGTCGAGCTCGAGCTGGAACGGAAGGAACACGACCGGAACGGCGAGGGTCTCGGTCGAGCGAAGCGCTCGGGAGAGGAAGGGAAGGAGAGCGCTCCCCGTCCCGCCCCCGAGGCCGGCGAGCAGAAACACGATCTCGAAAGGCCTCAGGCGACGGAGCAACTCCTCCTTACCGTCCTCGGCCGCTCGAAGCACTTGGGATCGGTCCCCTCCGCTACCGCGTCCTCGCAGCTCCCGACTCCCGATGAGGATCCTTTCTTCGACCCCGCTCCGCAATAGGTGGGCCGCGTCGGTGTTCACGGCGATCGCGCGAACCCCCGGGATCCCGAGGGCCACGAGGTCCTGGACGGCCTCACTGCCCGCGCCTCCCAATCCGACGACCCCGATCGAGGGGTTCTGGCCGAGAGAGCCCCAGGCGTTGGCGACCGCCAGTTCGTCCTTCATGTCCCTCTCGCCGGCTAGGGCGGAGGGGACCCCTCGGCCGTGACCGGTTCCCCCTCCCGACGGTGGGTCCGGGCGGACGGGCCGAGTTGCTCGAGCCGGCTGCGGATGTACTCCCGGACGGCCGAGCGGACCGCGTCGTCGACACTGACGGAATTCCCCTCGCGAACGAACTCTTCGAGCCGGCTGTTGTCCTGCCGGGAGAGCTCGACCACGACCTTACGGATGTTCTGGGGCGGGAGGTTGAGCTCGATGTGCTGCTCGAGGCCTTCCCGTATCGTGTCGGAGATCGTCGGCGTGCCCTTGAGCTGCTGAATCTGCTTCAGCTTCTCGAGGAGCTCCTGCGGGATCCGAACCGTCACCCGCTCCGACGTGTCGACCATGCCCGTCAGACAAGACCCCTTGCTTTGTCTGACGAATGACATATCGGAGTACTGGTATATGAAACGCTCTGGGCGCGCGCACTTCGGTTCTCCGCGGTTCAGCTCCGGGGCCGCTCCCGGCGTTGCCGGAAGCGTCCCGTTCGGGCTCCGGTCTAGTGAACTCCGACCACCTGGCCGTCGGCCGTGAGGTCGATCTCTTCCGCCGCGGGTCGCGTCGGGAGTCCCGGCATCGTCTCGATGGTTCCGAGGTAGATCACCGTGAATCCGGCGCCGGCCGAACGGGTCAACCGGTCGACGGTGACGTTGAAGTCGCGGGGCCGACCGAGCACGTGCGGATTATCCGAGAGCGAGAGCGGGGTCTTCGCGATGCAGACCGGTCCCTCGAGCTCCCCGATACGCCGCAGGAGCTCGAGGTCAGCGATCGACTCGGGCCTGCGGTTCACGTGGGAGGCGCCGTAGAGCCGGGTCGCGATCGTTTCGACCTGCTCGAAGATCGGCGCGCCGGGGGCGTTGACGGGCCGGCTCTGGCGTCCGAGCCCCGCCGCGGCCTCGACCGCGTGGGCGAGGTCGACGGTCCCCTTTCCGCCGTCAGAGAACCCCTTCGCCTCCACGACCTCGACGTGCCGTGTCTTGCAGAACCGCTGGACGAGCTTCGTCTCCTCGGCCGTGTCGCCGGGGAACCGGTTGAGCGCCACGACCGCCGGGACCCCGTACGTCTCCACGTTGTCGAGGTGCTGCGCGAGGTTCTCGAGCCCCCGCTCGAGCGCGGCCCGGTTCGAGTGCGCCGACTCCTCGTCGGAGGCGCCCCCCTGGTATCGGAGGCCCCGTTGGGTGGCGACCAACACGGCCGCGTCCACGTTGCGGCCGAGCGTCGGCGTCACGATGTCGACGAACTTCTCGGCCCCCAGCTCGGAGGCGAACCCGGCCTCGACGATCGTGTACTCGGACGTGGCCAGCCCGAGCTCGATCGAGAGGCGGCTGCACGTGCCGTGGGCGAGGTTGCCGAACGGTCCGGCGTGGACCAGTGCGGGCGTACCTTCCGCGGTCTGGACGAGGTTCGGCTCGAGCGCGTCCCGCAGCAGGGCGGCCATCGCGCCCGCGCCGTTGAGGTCCGAAGCGCGCACGGCATTACCGTCGGTGGTGAGGCCAGCTATGACGCGGGCGAGGCGGGACCTGAGGTCCGAGTAATCGCGGGCGAGAGCGAGGATGACCATGATCTCGGAAGCCGCGGTGATGACGAACGAGCTGTCGTGCGGGACGAACCGGTGGTCGTGCCCCTGCGCCACGGTGATGTGACGGAGCGCGCGGTCCTCCATGTCGAGGGTCCTCGGCCAGAGGATGCGGTTCGGGTCGACCTTGAGCGAGTTGCCATGGAAGATGTGGTTCTCGACCAGGGCGGACAATAGGTTGTGCGCCGACGCGACGGCGTAGATGTCGCCCGTGAACCCGAGATTGATCTCGGTAGAGGGTTCCACGGTCGACTTGCCGCCGCCGGTCGCGCCGCCCTTCACCCCGAAGATCGGTCCGAGCGACGGCTGACGCAGACAGACCACCGCGGAGCGGTGGAGTCGAGTGAAGCCGTCGGCGAGCCCGATCGCGGTGACGGTCTTGCCTTCGCCATGACGGGTGGGGGTCATGCCAGTGATGAGGATCAATTTCCCCGACGTCTTCTTCGCGGCGCGTTCGCGGACGACCGACACCGGGACCTTGCCGACCTTCGGACCGGCGGGATGGAACTCGTTTGGGCCTAGTCCGAGCGCGCTTGCAAGGTCGGTGAGATTCTTCATCGTCTCTCCCGAGCCCATCGTCCCCGAAGTTCCGAGGGCCAGGACGGTTGTTCTAAGGTCGCCCTTTATAGGAGCCTATTGTGAACCCGGCGTGACCCTTGCTCTCGTCCCGTTCGCCGTGGACCAGCCGAGGTCGCTCGCGTTGGCCAGCGACGCGCTCCGTACCCGCCTCGCGCCCGGCGAGAACTTCGCCGACCTCTGGCCGCCGATCGATTCCGCGATCCGCACCTCCCACGCGACGGGAGGTCTGGTCCGGTCGGAAGGCGAGGCCCTCGGCATCGTGGTCTGGGAGCCCGCCGGACCGCTCGGCGTAGCGGTTCGTCTCCTCTATCTTTCGCCGCCGGGAGCGGCGGTCGAAAGCTACCGCGCGGTCCTCGACCTCACCGAACACGCCGCGGGACCGATCGCGTTCGCACCGGGACCGCTCGCCGGGCTCTCGGCCGAAGAGGAATCGACGGTGATGACCGGTCGCGGGTTCGCAGCCTACGGCCGGCTCGAGATGGGATTTCCCGCGACCGCTCCGATCGCCCCGTTGCCCGCGGTCGCGATGGGAGAGCTCCGCCCCGTGCACCCCGAGGACGAGCCGCTCCTCGCTCGCCTCCACGAGGACGCGTATCGCAACCATCTCGACCGATACCTGTCGATCGAGGATCTCGACCCTGCGCGCGACGCGGACCACCAGGTGCGAGACTATTTCTCCGGGCGCTGGGGCCTTCCGCTGTCGCCCGGCTCCGCGGTGGTCGCGCTCGACGGACGGATCGTGGCCGCGGCGCTCGCGGTCCGACGCCCGGCCCATGTTCTCATCATCGACGTGATGACCGACCCGGTACTGCAGGGAAAGCGACTCGGTCGGACGGCCCTCGCGGGCTCGCTGCGGGACCTGCGGGAGCGAGGGGAAACGGCGATCGTCCTCAACGTCACCGAGGCAAACCAGCGCGCGACCCGTCTCTATTCCGGACTCGGATTCGTCCGGACCATGGGGCCGTCCCAGGAATGGTACAACGCGCGGCGGATGCGGGTCGAGATCCCGCCGACCGCCGCCGCTCATTCGGTCGGCGAAGGCGCGGACTCGGCCGGACGGTAGCCAAGTCGACGCAGAGCGCCGAACGAGGAGACCATGATGAGTCCGAAGACGATGATCGCCCCTCCCGCGCCCAAGTAGGTCCCCTGGACCCCTACGGAGAGGGTGAGCAGCCCGCCCGCATACTGCCCGGCCGGGACAAGGGAGAGGCTTCCTACCTCGTCGGCGGAGAAGACCCGTCCCATCATCTCGTCCGGCACGGTCGCCTGGATCGTCGAGAGCAGGATGGTCGTGAACATCCCCGGCATGAGCCCGTAGACGAACACGATCGGCAGCGCGAGCCAGATCGAGCGGACGAGGCCGAGGGCGAGGATCGCGAGCCCCATGGCCAGCATGAGGGCGATCGCCGCTCGACCCGCTCGGGGCTCGAAATGCAATCGCGGCGCGAGGACAAACCCGACCGCGACCCCCGCGGTCGCGGCCGAGGTCATGGCGCCGTACCAGATCCCCTCGCTCAGGTTGAGCCAGCTCGCGACGTAGAGCGCGAGCTCGACCAACGCGACCGCGGTGAGGAAGTTCATCACGAGCCCCGCGACCGTGATCTCGAGCAGACCCCGTCGCTTCACCAGGTACGAATATCCGGCGGAGGCCTCCCTCACGACCGAACGCTTCGGTCCCCGCTGGGTCGGGGCGAGGTCGGAACGGACCAGAAGGAGCGCCACCTGGGCAGCGAAGAAGAGCAGGAAGGCCACGCCCAGGGCGTACGCCGGGGCCACGAACGTGAGCACCCCACCCACGACGAGGCTCGCGACCGCGCTCACGGTCGCGGCGACCGCGTAGATCGCGCCGTTCGCCACCGGGAGTTCCTTCGGCCCGACGAGACGTGGGATCGAGGCGTTGAACGCCGGGCGGAAGATCGTGGTCGTCACGGCGACCGCGGCCCAGCCCGGATAGAGGAGAAGGACCCAGAGCGGCAGGTAGAAGCCCGCGGGACCCGGAAGCGAGATCGCGTTGGCCGGCAGGACGACGAAGTCGGCGACGAGGCCGGCGGTCGCGAGCAGGGCGATGAGGTTCACCGTCTTCATGAGCAGCCCACGGTCGTAGCGGTCGGCGAGGGCTCCCGAGAAGAACGCCGCCGCGAGCGTCGGGACCGTGGAGGAGAGGCCGAGGAACGCGAGGGCGAGCGCGCCGTACGTCGTGCGTTCGCCCGCGGGATAGGCGAACGCGATCGAGTAGAGCAGGACGACCAGGACCGCCGAGGGCGCAGCGAACTGGAAGGCGCCCGCCGTCAGGAATGTCGAGAACGAGCGCTGCCGGAAGAGCGCCCCGTAACGGCTCAGGGGATTCCTCCTCCCGGCTGCGGCGACCCGCCCCCTCGGCGATAAGCCTGTCGGCGGGACCGTCGTCCTCGGCGAAACCCGCTTGTACTTCCCCCACGTCCTCGAGACCTCGGAGCCTCCTGTGCGCCTGATCCACCGCGACCCGTCGACCGGAATGCATCGCCTGCGGCTCGAGACCCCGAGCGACCTCTGGCGGATCGCGCGTCTCGTTCGGGCGGGCGACCTCGTCGGGGCCTCCACGACCCGTCGGGACCCCGAAGCGCCTCCCGATGTCGCTGGGGCGGAGCGGACCCGTCGACGGGTCTACCTCATCGTCCGCACCGAACAGGTCGAGTTCCACGGATTCTCGAAACATGTTCGGGTCACGGGTCCGATCGTCGAAGGACCGTTCGATATGGGCCGCCACCACACTCTCGACCTCACCGAAGGCGACGAGGTCGCGGTAACGAAACCCTCGTGGACCGCGGGCGACCGGACGATCCTCGAAGAGGGCCTCGAGCGCAAGGGCGATGCCACGATCTTAATCGCCGCCGTGGACTGGGGGGACTCCTCGCTGGTTCGCTTGCGCGGGCGGTCGGTCGAGCCCGTGCTCGACCTCCGGCGCACGATCGCGGGAAAGCGCTACGAGGGCGGGCAGGCGGAGAAGGACCGAGGCTCCTACATCGCCGAGCTGGTGGCGCTGTTGCGCCGCGAAGGCGCGGCAGCGAACGCGCTCGTGATCGCCGGTCCGGGGTTCCTCAAAGAGGAGCTCGCGCACCGCCTGAGCGAAGAGGACCCCACCCTCGCCCGTAAGATGAAGGTCTACCCGACCGCGGAATCCGGGCGCGTCGGGGTCGATGAGCTCCTCAAGTCGGGTCGGGCGACCGAGGTACTGCGCGGAAGCGTGGCGGCCGAAGAGGCGGAGGTCGTCGAGCGTCTCGTGCGCTCCCTCGCCGGAGGGACCCGCGCCGCGGTCGGAGCGGTCGAGGTCGCGGAAGCGGTCGAGGCGGGTGCTGCCGAGACGATCCTGCTCTCCGAGTCGCTGCTCCCCGAGCCGGCGCTCGCCGCGACCCTCGACCGGGCCCGCGAAGCGCGCGTGCGGTTGTTCGTCGTGCGCGACGAAGGGGAGGCGGGCCACAAGCTGACGGCGCTCGGAAAGATCGGGGCGCTCTTGCGCTACGACTGGACGAGCCCGACGCGGCTTACGGGATCGCCTGGATCGCCTCGCGCAGCTCCTCGAAGCGGCGCTTCAGGTCCTTGAGCGAGAAGCGCAGCGCTTCGCGCGCGGTGAGCGACCCGTCGGTCTCGAACCGGAGGAAGAAATCCTCCTCGTCGGCCGTGACCTTGATCGACCCGTGCTCGCAGGACTCCTCGCAGGCCTTGCAGAAGATGCACTTCGGCTCGTCCGTGACCGAGAGCTTCCCGCCCGCGAACTCGAGGATCTTGACCGGGCACGACGCCGCCGTGCGCTTGAGGCAGGCGTCCGTGCAGCCTTCCTTCTTCGCGATCTTGACGTGGGGGCGCGGGAACATCCCGACCCCGTGGGCGACCTGCCACTTCGCGTGGTCGCGGGCCGTGCCCACGATCGCGGTCATGTAGGCGAGCAGCGCCTGGCGCGCGCCGAGACGAACGATCGGTACATCGGGTTCGAGGATCGCGAGGGAGCTGTCCCCGAGCGGGACGACGTCCTTCGCGTAGACGGTGCAGGGACCCTTCTTGTCGACGGAGAACATCACCTGGCAGTGGACGCATCCGGCGCCGCCGCACTCGCACTCGGACTTGCGTCGGAACTGCGAGAGGTCGGTAGGGATCGGGAGGAGACCGAGGCGGAGGGCGACCGCCTCGTCGAACATGCTCGTCGAGGAGTCGTAGTCCTTGCTGGTCATCTCGTCCCGGATCGGTCCGAGGTGGAACTCGACATCCTCGATCGCGAGCTTCGGGACGTCCGTGAGGAGCGTCCGGCGGATCGCGTTGACCTGGGACGCGGTCATGCCTTCGATCTCGAGCGCGGTCGAGCGGGGCTTCAGTTCCTGGACGGTGATCGCCATCGACTACACCCTCCGACCACGGCGGCCGCCCTTCGGCTTCGTCCCGTCGTGCGGGACGGGGGTTACGTCCTCGATCCGCTGGATCCGGACCCCGGCCCGGGCGAGCGCCCGGATCGCGGCCTGGGCGCCGGGGCCCGGCGACCGAGAGCGGTTCCCGCCGGGCGCGCGGACGCGGACGTGGAGCGTGTCGTATCCCTTCTCCTTGATGGCCGCGGCGATCTGGTCGGCCGCCTTCATCGCGGCGTACGGGCTCGACTCGTCCCGCGCGGCCTTCACGACCATCCCGCCGGTCGCCTTCGCCAGCGTCTCGGCGCCGGTGATGTCGGTGACGGTGATGTGGATGTTGTTGTAGCTCGCGAAGATGTGCGCGATCCCGATCTTCGCCATGGATTATGCGTTCTCCGTGGGCTCGGGCGGCGCCTCGGACGGAACCGGGCGAGCGTTCAGACGCTCGCGCAGGGCGACGCGCACCATGTGGTCGTCGCTCGCGAGCGGGCTCGTCGGAGTGTAGGAGATCGTCGCTTCCTCCGCTGACGGCACGAGATAGCCCGGGCGGGTGACGCGGTGGTCGCCGATCGAGAAGTGGCCGTGCGCGATCCACTGGCGGGCGCCGATCGCGGTCGGCGCGAGGCCGCGGTGGAAGACGATCCATTCGAAGCGTCGTTGCAGCACGTCCTCGGTGTTCAGCGCGAGCACATCGTCGATCGTGGGCGTGCCCAGGGGGAGGAGACCGAGGCGGGTCAATCGTCCGATGAGCTGGTCCGTTTCCCGCCGAGCTTGTGGCTCTTCCGCTCTGAGCCGGGCCTGCAGGTCCCGGGCCTGGCCGCGGAAACCTCGGAGGATCGACTGCGCCTTCCAGAGCTCGCGCTTGTTCTTGAGTCCGTACTTCGTGAGGAGCTTGCGCTCCTCCTCCATCCGCGCAGCCTCCCACGGATGCTTCGGGGTGTCGTACGTGCGCCGAAGGAATTTCGGGTCGCCCATCGTTCGCTCCTTACACCTTCTTCGCGGCCGCGGGCTTCGTCGCGGCGGGGGCGGCGGCCGCTGCCGGGGCGGCTGCGGCCGCCGGGGCGGCCTCTTCCTTGCCCGAGGCGGCGGCCGCTTCCTTCGCGGCCTTCTTGATGACGCCGGCCGCCATGCCCGTCCGACCGTTGGACCGGGTCCGCTGCCCGCGGACCTTCTGGCCCCGCTCGTGGCGGACGCCGCGGTAGCTCCGGATCATCTTCATCACGTTGATGTCGTCCCGTCGGCGGGTCTCGAGGTCGGGGCCGAAGAAGTAGGGGGATTCTCCGAGGAGCGGCTCGTTGGTGTGGTTGACCATCCACGGGGGAAGCTTCGTGGCGAGCGACCCGAGCGCGGTCTCGAGCCCGTCGACCGTCGTCTCGGGGAGGTTGCCGATCATCTCGCTCGCGTTCACCTCGGCCATGCGGCAGGCGACCTCGGCGATCCGAAGGCCCACCCCTCGAACGCCGGTGAGCGCGAGCGCGGTCGGTCGAGTGCCGTCGAGGTCGGTGTTGGCGAGACGGACGATGTAGCGGAAGTTCGGATTGTCCGGAATGATCTTAGTGGTCTTCCCCGGGGCGCCGGGCTTCGACTTGCCCTTCGATTCCTTGGCATCCTTCGGCTCCTTTCCCTTGCCGGGCTTTTCCTTGCGGCCCGCCTTCTCTGGAACGGGCGTAGGCCCGGCGTCCGCGGCGGGCGCGGCTGATGGAGCCGAGGCTTCCTTCGTTTCCTTAGGCGCGATCGTCACTCCCCTGTGGTGGAGCCTCACCGGAAGGGAGCGAACGGTCCGGCGGGTGCCGGGTTCGACCCCCTCCATCGAGGGCGCGGCCGCCGAGAAACCCCCGCCTCTTAACGGCTTCGGCCGCCGAAACTACCGCGAAGGACGCTCCGTCTCCCCGGACGTCAGTGGGCAAGCCCGGTGCCCGCGCGTCGGGCTTCGAGCACGCGGTAGCCCGACCCCCGACCGAGGACCGTCACCGGCCCGGGCCAGTGGGCCTTGAGCCATTCCTGGTAGAAGCGGATCCCTTGGCTTCCCTTCCCGACAAGGATGAGCCGGCCCTCCGGGACGAGGAAGCCCGGTGCTTTCGAGAGAAGTTGCAGGATGAGCGGCCGCCCCGCGTGGAACGGAGGATTGGTCGCGATCACGTCGAACACCTCGCCGGGCACGGGTTCGAACAACGAGCCGACACGCACCTCCGCGTTCGTCACGCGGTTCCGCTCGAGATTCTCGCGAGCGAGGCGGGCGGCCCGACGGTTCACGTCCGTGAGCACGACCCGACCGTCGGGCGCCGACTTTCCGGCGGCCACCCCGATCGCACCCCAGCCGCAACCGAGGTCGAGAACACGGTCCGTCGGGAGGAGGGTGAGGTTCTCGATGAGGAGCGCGGTCCCCGGGTCGACCCCGTGCGACGCAAAGATCCCGGTGTCGACGGCGAAGGTGAGCAGCTCTCCACGGTAGAGGAAGCGGCGTTCGACCCGGGCCGAGCGGGCCCGGGGCTCCGCGACGAAGTACTGTTCCGCGGCGGGCGACTCGTCCTCCCGCATCGTCAGGTGGACCGGCGACGGAAGATCGATTCCTTCTTCGCACCCGTGGGCGCACCGGCCCCGAGCGCCTCGCGGGCGAGGTCCTTCTCTCGCCCGGAGAGCGAGCGCGGGATCTCCACATGCACCGTCACGATCTGGTCACCGCGCGACGAGCCACGGAACCGGGGGAACCCTTTGCCGCGGAGTCGGAACTGAGTCTCGGGCTGGGTCCCCGCCGGGATCCTGAGGGCCGCACGGCCTTCGACCGTCGCGACCTCGACCTCGCCGCCCAAAAGCGCGACCGAGAGCGGGACCTGGGTTTCCGAAAAAACGTCGGTGCCGTCGCGTCGGAAACCCGCCGTCGGCTCGAAGACCACCTGAACGAACAGGTCGCCCGGCCCCCCGCCGCCAAGGCCGGCCGTGCCGTGGCCGGGCACCCGGAGGACGGAACCATCGTCCACTCCGGGCGGGACCGTGAGCTCGATCCGTTCGACCGAGGTCGTCACGCCCCTCCCGCCGCACGTCGGACACTTCTCGAGGATCCGACGGCCGCTCCCGTGGCAGCGAGGGCACTCGGCGATCGAGATGAGTTGCGTGTAACCACGGCTCTGCACCCTTCGAACCTGCCCCTGTCCGTGACATTCAGGGCATGTCTCGAGCGCGGTCCCGTCTCGAGCCCCGGTGCCCTGGCAGCTCGAGCACGGACCCGTGTGCGGCACCTCGACCGTGGGTTGAGCCCCTTCCACGGCCGCGATCAGGGGGAGCCGCACGGCGATCTCGACATCGTTTCCCCGGTATCCACCCCGACGGCGGCTGCCGCCACCGAACTGGGTACCGAACCCGGTGAAGAGCTGCTGGAAGAGGGGATTCGAGCCCAGGAGGTCTTCGAGGTCGCCCATATGGGTGAAGTTCTGCCAATTGAACCCGCCAGGGCCGAAGTCGGTCTCGACCCCCGTGAAGCCGAGCTGGTCGTACTTCTGCCGCTTGTCCGGGTCCGCGAGGACCTCGTAGGCTTCCGAGAACTCCTTGAACTTCTCCTCGGCGGCCTTCGGGTCGTCCTTGGCCACATCGGGGTGGTACTGGCGCGCGAGCCGTCGGTACGCGGCCTTGATATCGTCCGGGCTCGCCGTCTTCGGGACGCCGAGAACCTCGTAATAATCCCGCTTGGCCATGAGATGTTCGCCCGGGAGTAGGCGCTACCGCGGTTTCCTAGGTCGCACGCTATTAGCCTTTTCACCCCGCGCCACCGGTGGCGGACGCCAGCCAAGCTCGACCGTCGCGCCGACCGTCGCGCCAAGTCGACGTGTGGCCCGACCCTCCCCGACCGCGATTTCCACAAGACCGAAGCTCGACCCGAGGACTCCCAAGGCCCCGGTGCCCAGGGACTCGTAACTGGTCACCCAGGGGACCGAGCGGAGCCGGGCCCGTACCAACGTGAGTGCCAGTCGTTCGACCTTAGTACCGACCCACCGAGACGGGACGTTGGTGATGAGGTTCCCGAATCGATCCACATGGAGCACCCGGCCACGGGCCCCACCGCTCGTTCGGGCGGGCTTGGGAAGTACGTACGGGAGGGGTGTCACCGACGGGCCGAGCGAGGACGCCCGGCCGCCTCTCGCGAGAAGAGCTGCGGCCGGCGCGAAGAGGTCACGGCCGTCGAACGTCGTTCCCACCGGGGGTCCCGCTCGAAGCTTCGCCCGGTCGATCCGATAGGCGTCGAGCACCCCAAGCTCTTCCGCGAGGGGCATGAGGAGGCCGTTGTCCGGGCCGACGATCCACGGGCCTGTTCGGGTCTCGATCACGATCCCCCGCCGCCGACCGCCCACCCCGGGGTCGACCACCGCGACGTGGACGGACGAGCGAGGGAACGCTCTCGCCATCTCGCGAAGGAGGAACGCGCCCTCCCGGACGCCGTGCGCCGGGAGGTCGTGGGCCAGGTCGACGATCTGGCCCGGGGACACGCCCCCGCGGATCAACGCCGCCTTCATCTGGGCGGCATACGCCGACCCGAGGTCGCTCGTGAGGGTGACCAGACAGCCACCGCGCGGACCGAGCCGACGCGCCAACGGGCCCCGAGGGAGCGGGTTCGCCGCCTACGACTTCATGATCGCGACCAGGAAGATCCCGATGGCGACCAGGGCGCCGATGACGGCGGCCACGATCACGAGGAGCGACTGCAGGACGAGGGCGCTGAGTCCTCCCGAGTTCGACCCGAAGTCTCCGGCGTGATAGAGATAGGCGATCAGCACGCCCACGACCAGCCCGACGACGAGGAGCGCGACGCCGATGGTCCGGCTCTTCCCGCTTCCGAAGTACGCCGTGAAGATCCCGGCGAGAATCAGGAACAGAGCGAAGACAAGCAGCAACACGACGACGAAGGCGTTCCACCTGGTAAAATCCACTGCTGACGCTACTAGATCGAACATTTTTCCTCGCTCAGAATTTGATGCCCGTGAGAGTCTTCGTGTCGATCACACCGGGAACGGAGCGGATCTTGTCGACCACGAGTTGTCCGAGAGCGTTGAAATCTTCGGCCTCGACCTTGGCGATGAGGTCATACTCCCCGAACAGGGGGTGCAGCTCGACGATCCCCTTCACGCGAAGGAGCTCGGTGTAGACCTCGTGCTCCTTGGCCGGTGCCGTGCTGATGAGGACGAAGCCAATCGCCACGCGGAGACTCCCTTGAAGGGCGGCAAGAAGATGTCCAGCTAATAAGCATGTCGAGGAAGGAGAGGGCGCGACTCCTCGAGGTAACCGCCCGGACCCCCCTCGCCACTCGAATGCGGGCGGCTTAAGTAAGCGCCGTTTAGCGCCGGCTTCGGAGATGGCACTCTCGCTGCGGACCTGGCCGAGCCGATTCCTTGCCCGGCCGTGGCTTCTCGCGTTCGTTCCGATCAACGCCGCCACCTCCGGCTTCGGGGTCGTCCTTCCCCTCATCATCCTGATCACGCTCCACGGCTCGTGGGCGGACGTCGCCCTCTCCGCGACCCTCTACAACAGCGCGGTCATCCTCAGCTCGGTGGGTTGGGGTCACCTCTCCGACAAGTACCCCGGTCGCCGCCTGTTCCTGGTCATCAACTTCGCCGGCTTCGGGCTCCTTTACGCCGTTCTCTCGACCGTCCACACGCTGCCCGAGCTCTACGCCATCTACGCCGTCATCGGGGCGATCGCTCCGGCGGGGGCGAGCGCGTCCAACCTCCTCATCCTCGAAAAGTTCAGCGAACGCGAGCGCCCGAACGCCTTCGCCTCTTTTCAGGAGATGAGCATGATCGGCTCGATCCTCGGGGTCCTGATCGGCTACTTCTGGACCCTGGCCTCCGACGCGCTTCTCGGTCTCTTGGTCGTGATGGCGGGGCTCGCGTTCGTCAGCACCGTCGCGATCTGGTTCGGGATCCAGGAGGGCAGTGGAAAGCTCAAGGCCCTTCAGGTCGCCCATCTCGCCGAGGGCTTCCTTTCGCGGATCCGAGCGATCACCGAGTTTCGGCTCTCGATGCCGTTCTTCCCCACCCGACCGTCCCTCGCTCCCCAGCCCTGGACGCGTTTTCGACGTTGGGCCCGCGCGGAACTCCATCACGAGATCCCGCTCATCATGATCGCGTCGTTCCTGTTCAATCTCTCCGGGAACCTCTTCAACATCTCCTATACGCCGTACCTCTACTCGGCCGGCCTCGCGGCCTCGTCGATCTTCCTCGTGAACCTCTCGAACAACTTCACCCAGACGCTGATCTTCCCGTTCACGGGCGGGTTCTCCACGCGCACCGGACCGGACCGGCTCGTCCAACGCGCCACGTACCTTCGGGGTATCGGCTACCTCGCGACCGCGGGGTTCACCTTTGTCGCCTTTGCGGAGCCGGCAGCGTTCGAAGCGAACATCGTGATTTACGGACTGCTCGGAGGGGCGATCGCGGTCTACACGACCGCGAGCTCGCTCATGCTGTTCCGGGGCCTGGCGGGACGCGACGCGGGAAGCCTCATCGGGCTCAACACGGCGTTCGGAGGTGTCGCGGCCGTCGCGGGGGCGGGCCTCTCGGGAGTGCTCGCGGTCTTCGGGAGCTTCCGTCTCGTCTTCCTCGTATCGGGGGGCCTGCTTCTTGTCTCGCTGCCGCTGTGGACCGCTGCCTCGGTCGCCTACAACCGGCGCAAGTTCGGGCCCGCGCGCGAAGCGCCGCCACCGGGAAGGTCCGGCGTTACGCCCTCGGCCGACGTCGGGGCCGCCGTGAAGGCACCCTGAGCGGACCGCCAGACCGGGATGCACGGACGGCCGGTCGCTCGGCGTCGTGCATCCGAACGACCTTCATGAGCGGATAGCGCAGGTCCGGGCGGTGTTGGAGCCGTGCCTCGAGTTCCGTGGGGCCGTCGACGAGTTGAACGGTCACGTCCAGCATCTCCGCGATGAGGTAGCGGTACGCGAACCGTCCCTTGCCGAGCGGCCCCCCGCGCTTCGGATGGATGCAGACCGTCACCCGACGCACGAACGGTTGGAGACCCACGGCCGCCTCGATCGCGCGTGCGAGGGAGGCCGCGGTCCGGTCCGAGACCGGTATGCCGAGGAACTGGTGGAAGACCCCTCCAAGCTTGATACCGGCTTCGAAGAGGAGCGACTCCCGACGTGAGAGCCGAGGGCTGCGTTCCCGTTGAGACGCCGTCATGAATGGGGGAGGGCGACCGCGCGCTCCCGGGGTAAGGTGAACGGTCCGAGGAGATAGTAGCTCGCCACGCCGACGAGGAACGCGAGCGACGCGCCGTAGGTGACGTCGTAGAGCACCGTGCCGACCGCCAACTGGAACTGGAGCGGAACGAGGGCGAGCGCGGCAAATACCGCGGTCGCGACCATCGGAATCCGGAGCGGGTTCTCGCGCCGGATCTTGGGATAGCGGACGGGGACGACCATCATGACGGAGAGCACGGCCACACCGACGAGCAGACCGATCGGCTGCACGCTCTGGAACGCCGGAGTGTCGTGGAAGAGCAGCGCGACGACGAGGGCGAGCGCGCTCTGCGGGGTCGGGACCCCGAGAAAGTACGGGCGGTCGAACGCGCGGGTAGTGAAGTAGACGAGCCGCGCGACGGCCGCCGCGAGGTAGGCGACCGCGAGCGCGAGCGCGACCGGTTCCCACGGCTGCCAGATTCCCAGGTTGGCGGTGTGTACCGCGATCAGGAACGCCGGGGCCACCCCGAAGGAGACGGCGTCCGCGACCGAGTCGGCCACGCGGCCGAACGTGCTCGGCGGCGCGGAGCTGCGCCGGGAGAGGATCCCGTCGAGGCCGTCAAAGCCGATGGCGCACACGACGAGGAGCATCGCCCAGAGCTTGTTGCCGGCGAGCACGTAGAGGATCGCGCCCACGCCGAGGGTCGCGTTCGACAGGGTCGCGAGGTTGGCGAAGACCCGCCAGCGGTCGGTCACGGGGTCTCCCGCGCGATCGAGCTCGTCCCGGCCCGGACGCGGTCCCCGACCTTCACGACCGGGCTCACCCGGTCGGCGGGGAGCAGTACGTCGACCCGCGACCCGAGCACGATCATTCCGAGACGGTCTCCCTTCCTACGAGCGGAACCGACCGGGACGAACGAGACCAAGCGTCGGGCGACCACCCCGGTGATCTGGGTGACCACGACCGGGCCGAGAGCACTCGTGAGCCGATAGCGTCGGAAGACGTTGCGGTCGGCGTCGGGGCGGTACGCGGGCCGAAACCCGCTGCCCCCGCTCTCGATCGCGATGACCTGGCCCTCCACGGGGAATCGGTTCACGTGGACGTTCGTGACGTTCATGAAGACCGAGATACGCCAGAGCTCCCCCTCGCGCTCGACGGCACGAACCCGTCCGTCCGCGGCGGAGACGATGCCCGAGCCGGGAGCACGTTCGGGGTCCCGGAAGAAGACGGCGAAGAAGAGCCAGACGACGACGCCGGCCACGAGCAGGGTGGCCCAAGCGAGCGAGAACGGAATGCGCCCGAGGACCGGGAGCAGGGCCAGGAAGATCAGGAGTCCCCCACCGGCCCCCAAGTAGCGGCCCGCGCCCGGCGCGAACACGCGTCTAGCCGGTGAGAACGATCTCGATGTTGACGCCGTCGGGCACCTGGATCCGCATCACCTGGCGGAGCGCCCGTTCGTCAGCGTCGATGTCGATCAGGCGCTTGTGGATCCGCATCTCCCAGTGGTCGATGGTGCTCGTCCCGCCGCCGTCCGGCCCCTTGCGGACGGGGACCTTGAGCTTCTTCGTGGGGAGCGGGATGGGCCCGGCGATCGCGACCCCCGTCTTCTGGGAGATCTCGCGGATCTGCTTGCAGATCGAGTCGACCTTGCGGGCGTCGGTGCCGCTCAGCGAGATACGGGCCTTTTGCGGCATCGATAGTCCCTCCTTCTTGGTCGCCCGTCCGCCCCCGGGAGGCTTACTCGCGCTTCTTGACGTCGACGACGACGCCCGCCGCGACGGTCTGACCCATGTCCCGGACCGCGAAGCGGCCGAGCTGGGGGAACTCTTTGTACTTCTCGATGACGAGCGGGCGCTTTGGAGTGATCTTCACGACCGCTGCATCGCCGGTCTTGAGCGTCTGGGGGTTCTCCTCCGCGACCTGCCCGGTCTTCGGGTCAAGGCGCTTCAGGAGCTCCGTGAACTCGCAGGCGACCTGGGCGGTGTGGCAGTGGAAGACCGGCGCGTAGCCGACCGTGATAACGCTCGGGTGGTTGAGCACCTGGATGTTTGCGGTGAAGCTCTCGACAACGGTGGGCGGGTTCGAGACGGGGCCGGCAACCTCGCCGCGGTGGATATCGTTCTTGTCGATACCGCGGACGTTGAAGCCGATGTTGTCGCCCGGGACTGCCTCGGTGACGGCCTCGTGGTGCATCTCGATCGACTTTACTTCGCCGGACTTTCCGCCCGGCATGAAGATGATCTTGTCGCCGACCTTGACCGTTCCGGTTTCGACGCGTCCGACGGGGACGGTGCCGATGCCGGTGATCGTGTAGACGTCCTGGATCGGGAGCCGGAGCGGCTTGCCCGTGGGCTTCTCGGGGACCTTGAGGTTGTCGAGCGCCTGGAGGATCGTCGGCCCCTTGAACCAGGGCATGTTCGGGCTCGCCTTGTTGATGTTGTCGTCCTTGAACGCCGAGATGGGAAGGAAGGTGACCTGTTCCGCGATCTTGAATCCGACGTTCTTGAGGAGCTTCGTGAGCTCCTCCTTGACTTCCTCGTACTTCTTCTCGGAGTAGGCGACTTCCTGGCGGTCCATCTTGTTGATCGCGCAGATGAGCTGGTTGACGCCGAGCGTACGGGCGAGGAAGATGTGCTCCCGGGTCTGTTCCTGGACCCCTTCGGCGGCAGAGCAGACGAGCACGGCCGCATCGGCCTGGCTCGTTCCCGTGATCATGTTCTTCACGAAGTCACGGTGACCGGGCGCGTCGATGATGGTGAAGTAGTACTTCTGGGTGTCAAAGCGGCGGTGCGCGATGTCGATCGTGACGCCGCGTTCGCGCTCCTCCTTGAGGTCGTCCATGACCCAGGCGAACTCGAACGTCGCCTTGCCCTTCGCCTCGGCCTCCGCACGGAACTTGTCGATCTCTTCCTGGCGAATGTAGCCGGTATCGAGGAGGAGGCGGCCGACGGTCGTGGACTTCCCGTGGTCAACGTGTCCAATGAAGACGATGTTAAGGTGGGGCTTCTGCGCCATTTTTTGAGGGCTCCGCGCGCGCCCAGTTGGTCCCCCTATATAGGCATTGTCTCCGCGCGCCTCCGAGAGAGTCCGCGGTTCGGGTTTCTGTGACGAATGAGCATCGAGGAAGCCACTCCCTTCGGCTAGCCCGGGCGACGGGTCGTTCGGTCGCCCGGGCGTCGGGCGCTAAAGGTCCGGCATGAGGAACAGTTCGTTGCCGTCGGGGTCTCGGACCGTCGCGTACCAGCCCCACGTCTCCTTCTTCGGCCCTTCGAGGAATTCGACTCCGTTCGCTTTCAGCACTCCGCACGCGCCGACGAAATCGCTCCCCGGAAGTCGGAGCGTGATCCCCGAATTCCCGGGCTCGAGCGGCGCCTTCGCCTCGAATTCACTCAGCTGACAGAGGTGCAGCAGGCCGCCCTTTCCCTTGCGACCCACGGCGACCCAGTGGTCCATGCTCTCGACGACGTCGAGACCGAGGCTCCGACTGTACCACTCGGTCGCCTTCTTCCGGTCGGAGACGACGATCGCTACGGTCGCCACCTGGGCCCTCGGCAGTGCGGGCTTCCCGCTCGTTCGTGCTGTTCCTTTCCCTGCGCGCTTGCTCTTGGTCGGCATCGATGACCTTCCGTTCGGGGAGAGGCTCTCCCCCTTCTTCGCCATCCGGTGGGGTCATGAAACGGTTCCGTGCCGATGCGGCATGGCACGAAAGGAATATATCGAATAACCGATATCGGTATTTCGAGTATGTGGGCGTACGGTTGGGGTTCCAAACGACACCGCGGCCTTCGGGTCTGGGTGCTCCAGCTCCTCGAACGGGGCCCGATGAACGGAGCGGAGATCATGGAAGAGATGGACCGGATGACGATGGGATGGTGGCGCCCCTCCCCGGGGTCGATCTACCCGCTCCTCGACCAGCTCGCGGAAGAGAAGCTCGTCCACAAGCGGGAGGACGGTCGCTACGAGGTGACCGAGGCGGCACGGGGAGGCCCGGATTGGACGCGCGGCTGGATGGGCCGCGGACCTCGGACACCGCAGGATGCGATCGGGGAGATGGAAGCCTACGTCGCCTTCCTCGAAGACCTGGGCAGTGGGGGAAAGAGCGACCTCGGCGCGCTCGCGCCGCGTCTCAGATCGGTCTCGAAGCGCATCAGCGACCTGGCCGACGGAGGAGGGCGGATGAAATGACGAGGGCGGAACGGATTCCTGCAACGCGGATAGTGAACGGAGCAATACCATGACCGGGTCACCGTTCGTG
Source organism: Thermoplasmata archaeon (assembly GCA_050013595.1). Taxonomy (GTDB): domain Archaea; phylum Thermoplasmatota; class Thermoplasmata; order Lutacidiplasmatales; family UBA184; genus Lutacidiplasma. The sequence goes on from JBEKEY010000004.1 coordinate 19,634, forward strand.
TACGGGCCACGGAGGTTCTTCCGGGGCCTCAAGATCCGTATCTTCGCGACCGCGGCTCTTCTGGTCGGAGGGCTCTGCTGGGTGCTCCTCTATCTAGCCTTCCTCGCCGGGCACTTCGCCTGGTACCAGAACATCGCCATCATCCTGGTCTCGTTCATCGTGGTTCCCGCGGTGGTCGTGATGATGTGGATCTCCTGGGGAATGGCGGTGGGTCGTCGGTTCGGACACGCGTTCTGGGACGACGATTTCCCCTGAACCATCGAGCCGGATCGAACCGAGCGCAACCGAGGCGAGCTTCCGTGGTCGCCGGATATCGACCGTCGGCACGGGACCGTTTCCGCGTCCGCGCGCGACGCCGGCTCCTCGAGCAATTCCGGTCCCGAATCGAGCCCGAGGCGTTCCGCCTGCTCGACCTGGGCGGGGGCACCGGAGCCGCCACGGTGGTGTTCGGCGCGGGCGCCCGTGAGCTGGTGGTGCTCGAGCCCGACGAGCGGAAGGTCGCCCGGGGTCGCGCCGCGGGTACCCCAGTGACGTTCGTGACCGGGTTCGCGGAACGGCTTCCCTACGAGAACGGTCGCTTCGACCGAGTGACGTCTCTGATGTCCTTCCACCACTTTGCCCGAGGGGACGACGTGCTACAGGAAGCCGCCCGAGTGCTCTCTCCGGGGGGGCGGCTGGTCGTCTACGATTTCGACCCCTCGACACCCTCCGGCCGATGGGTCGCGTTTGTCGAAGGACGAGTGTTCCGCCACGGGTTGAAATTCAGCCTGCCCGCGGAACTCGAGACGCGGGCGCTCGCTGCCGGGTTCCGTTCGGTGCAGCGAGCGAGGTTCGGTTCGGGGGCATTCCTCGTCGCGGAACGATGAACTGGGCGAACGCGGCGAAACCGCTTTAGCGACCTCGCCCGTCGGTCCCCCGGTCATTCTCGGGGCGGAGCTCGTGCCGAACCCAGGGTCTTCTACGGTCACGGCGTCCCGCTCCACCACCGTTCGGCAGATGCTGCCGACCGATGCGAACTTCACGGGGAACGTCTTCGGCGGGCGCATCCTCGAAGAGATCGACCTCGTGGCCGGGATCGCGGCCGCGCGCCATTCGAAGTCGACCTGCGTCACGGCTTCCTTCGACCGCGTCGACTTCATCCAGCCGGTCCACGTCGGGGACGTCGTGGATTTCGACGCCGAGCTCACCTATGTCGGGACCACGTCCATGGAGGTCTGGGTGCGGATCACCGCGGAGGCGATGCACGACGGCGGTCCGCGCGCGGTCGCGGAGGCGTTCGTGACGATGGTCGCGGTCGATGACCACGGTCATCCCGTCCCGGTGCCCCCCCTCGTGCTCGAGAACGTGGAGGAGCGACTCCGGTTCGAAGAAGGTCGACGAAGGATGGAAGAGCGAAGGCGCACGCGTCATGCGCGTGCGACGTAGAAGGTCACCATGATCTGCGAAATGTGCGGTAAGGAAGTTCCGATGACGAGCCGGGTCCGCCTCGAGAGGTCGGTCCTCGCGCTCTGCCCCGATTGCGCTCGGTTCGGAACGCCGGTCGACCCGGTTCCGAGCCCCACCCCCGTCGCCGCGTCCGTGGTCCGGTTCCGTCCCGGGATGGCGGTCACCTCTCCGTCCGGCCCGCGACGAAGGCTCGAGGAGCGCGACCTCTACCAGGAGATCGGAGAGATGGAGCTCGCTCCGGATTGGAACAAGCGGATCCGCGCCGCGCGCGAGGCCCATCTGTGGACCCCCGAGGACCTGAGCAAGAAGCTGAACGAGAAGAAATCCGTCGTGCTCAAGATCGAATCCGGTTCCTTCCGGCCCCCCGACGCGCTCGTTCGGAAGATCGAGCACCTGCTCAAGGTCAAACTGCGCGCCGAGCCGGAATCCGCGGGTCAGAGCTGACCCGAATTCGGGATCATCTCGGGGCCCGTCTCGTCGGACGGCGCCGACGATCCCGGGGCGCGACGCCGAGCATGAGGGGACCGGGCCGTCGGACGTCCTATCTCCCGGTCGAGGCCGACCGGGGTGTTGAGCTCGACCCGAAGGAAACCGTCCGTTCCGGACCCATCGGCCCCGGTGCGGAGGTCCGTTGCGTACTCCTCGAGGAACCGGTCCGCCCATCCGATGTAGCCCATCCCGAGGGCGCCGAGGGCTACGACGCTGACCAATCCCGCGAACCGGACCGGCACCCCGAGGGCGAACCCGATGAGGGCGACGGTCGCGCCGGCCAACCCGAAGAACACCCGGCCCACCGCGCGCTGGGCGCGTCGGTCGCGATGGGTATAGTCGATCACGGGCGTGACCGGGTCCGTCCGGACCTTCTCACTTCGGCCGACGGGGCTTCGCCCGGGGCACGAGCAGATGTTCGAGGATCGCCTTTTGCGCGTGGAGCCGGTTCTCGGCCTGGTCCCACGCCGCGCATTGCGGTCCGTCGAGGACCGAGTCGGTGATCTCCTGTCCGCGGTGGGCGGGCAGGTCGTGGAGGACGAAGGCGGAGCGCTTCGCTCGCGCGACGAGGGCGTCGTTCACCTGGAAGCCCTGGAACGCCCGTTCGCGCGCGGCCGCCTCGGTCTCGTTGCCCATCGAGACCCACACATCGGTGTAGATCGCGTCCGCGCCCCGGGCCGCCTCGTACGGGTCGTTCGTGAAGGAGAGCTCCGCCTTCGACCCTCGGGCGAGCACTTCCGCCGCGCGTACATACTCGGGTTGGGGTCGGTACCCTACCGGGGTCGCCACCGACAGGTCGAGGCCCACGGCCGCCGCGCCGAGCAGGAGCGAATGAAGCACGTTGTTGCCGTCGCCCACCCACGCGAGGCGATGACCCCGAAATCGACCGTTCCAACGTTCGCGCATGGTAAGCAGGTCGGCGGCGATCTGACACGGATGCTCGACGTCATCGAGCGCGTTGATGACCGGTACCGAGGCCCAACGGGCGAGCTCGGACATGTCCTCGTGCCGGAACGCGCGATAGCAGACCGCGTCGACGAACCGGGAGAGGACCCGCGCCGTGTCGGCGATCGTCTCGCCCCGGCCGAGCTGGAGGTCCTTCGAAGAAAGGTAGAGAGCGTGGCCTCCTAGGTCGTTCATCGCGACCTCGAAGGAAGTGCGCGTCCGGGTGGACGGCTTCTCGAAGATCATCGCGAGATTCTTTCCCGCCAGGGTAGGCCGGAGGACCCCCCGAGCGCGTTCGGCCTTCAGGGCGGCCGCACGGGCGAGGACCCGGTCGAGGTCGCCCGCGATGTCGGAGATCGAGAGGAGGTGCGGGGGGTCCGCGTGGCGCGGCATCGTATACAGCACGGCCGGAGCGCGTTAAACAGTTCTGGGAGCGCCCGTCCACGGGCCGCCGTGCGAAGGTTATGAGGTCGACCTGATTGACGCACAACGAGGCAACACCTGTGCCCGCCCGTCCGAGGAGGAAATCGAAGAGTCCCCCGGCCCGACCGACCCGCACCCGGACGCCCCCCTCCCGCGGGCGACGTGTCTACATGGTGACGGGCGGCGTCACCAAGTTCGCGAAGGCGCACCCCGCGATGGACTTCCGCCTGATGGTGAAGCGGGCGTACGACTACGCCCTCAAGGGAATCCCGAACCTGACGACGGACCGGATCGACGGTACCCGGATCGCGTACTTCTCCGACCATTTCACGCGCCAGCTCAAGGCCGCGAGCATGGTCCAGGACTATCTCGGGATGAACCCGAAGGGTTCGGTCCGCATCGAATGGGGCGGCGCCACGGGCGGCGAGTGCTTCCAGGCGGCGTACGAAGCGGTGGCGAGCGGACGGATGGACGTCTGCCTCGCCGCCGGTTTCGAGACCATGAGCCGGGTGCCGACGTGGAAGGGGAACGAGTTCATCGCGCTCGCTTCCGACACGAACTTCGACTTCCCGCTCGGCGGGTTCTACACGGGCTACTACGCGCTCATGGTCGTCCGGCACATCTACGAGTACTTGCGCCTCGGCAAGTTCGCGGACGTCAAGGACGAACGCGAGGCCCAGCGGCTCGCCATCGCCGAAGGCAGCCGTATCATGAGCATGGTTTCGGTGAAGAATCACCGCAACGCGCTCTACAACCCGTACGCCCAGTACCCGAAGCGGTTGACGGTGGACGATGTGCTCCGCTCCGAGATGATCAGCTACCCGCTCACGCGCGAACAGATCTGCACGATGAGCGACGGGGCGGCGGTGGCCGTCCTATGCGACGAGGAACGCGCGAAGGAGTTCACCGACCAGCCGGTGCAGGTCACCGGCGTGGGGTGCGGGACCGATACGATGCGTCTCGCCGACCGACCGTTCGGCCGCGTTCCGCTCCTTCCGCACGAGAAGGCGAAAGTGTACGAGGACCTTCCGTACCCCGGCGTCCACTCCTTCCGCGCCGGCCGCGCCGCGGGGATCGAGGCGTACCGCATGGCGGGGATCACGAAGCCGAACACCGAGCTCGACTTCATCGAGCTTCACGACGCGTATGCGTCGAGCGAGATCCAGACCTACGAGGACCTCGGTCTGTGCCGGTACGGCGAGGGGTACGAGTTCGTCGAGCGGGGCGACCCCTTCCTGAAAGGGATCGACTACGGGTTCCCGGTGCCGCGCGCGGGAACGAGCCCCGTCAACCCCTCCGGCGGGCTCATCGCCTGCGGGCACCCGGTCGGGGCCACCGGCCTCATGCAGGCGGTGTTCGCGTTCTGGCAGCTCCAGGGAACGATCCCGAAGCACTTCGGGGACGCGACGCTCCAGCTGAAGCAGCCGCGGCGCGGGGCGATCCACAGCCATGCCGGGACGGGTTCCTCCGTGACGGTCTCGATCCTCGAGCGGGGGTTCCGATGACCGCGCGGCCCCGCACCTTCTCGAAGTTCCGCGAGGTCCAGACCGAGCTCGAACGCAGCGGTTCCGCGATCTTCCGGGACGCCGAGGGGACCGAGAGCCTCATCGTCCGGAGCCCGTACTCGATCAACTATATCCACAGCTACGCCGAGGACTCTCCGTTCTTCCTCGGGCTCGCCGACGGGCGGCTGCGCGGCTCGAAATGCCGGCGCCCGAAGTGCGGGTTCGTCTACGGGACCCCGCGCGGCCACTGCATGGTCTGCGGCGCCCCGACCGAGTGGATCGACCTGCCCTCGAAAGGACGGGTCCATTCCTGGACGACCTGCCACTTCGGCGGCGAGGCCTTCCTCAAGGAAACGCCCTACAACCTCGCGCTCGTCGAGTTCGATGGGGTCGGGAGCCTCTTGCTCGTTCGGCTGCGCGACTGCGTCGAGTCGGAGATCTACGTCGGGATGCCGATCGAGGCGCGGTTCGACCCGAACCCGAAGTACTCGGTCACGGACGTTTGGTTCGTTCCGACGCGCTGACCGCGCTCTCGTCCGCCGGAACCAGCCCGACCAGCCCGAGCACGTCGCCCTGCCCTCGAGCGATCTCGGACCGAGGGGTCCTCGCCACGTCGACGAAGGCGAGCTCCTGCCACATCCGGCTCGACGGGGGCGCCGGGGAGGGCCATCGTCCCTCAAAGACGAAATGGATGTCCCAATGCGGGTCGGCGGCCGAGGAACCGGGCCGACGGTACGTCTCGGAGAACACCGCGGGCCCCGACACCGCGGGGAGCTCCGAGTTCAGCTGCTCTCGCGCGATGACGCGAGCGGCCTCCGCCGGTCCCTCGAAGAGGAGGAGCTGGCGCGCCGGCAGCATCCAGCCCGAACCGACCCGAGCGAGGCGACCCGGGTCGAGCCCGCCCACGTCGCCCCACGGCGCCGAAGGATCGACCCGGCCAAGGAGGACCCACTTCGGGTCGTCGGGGGACCGAAGCACGAGGAAGACCGAAAGGCACATTCCGTCGTCCGGGACCGCGGCGGTCCCCCCGGGCGACGGGATGGTCCGTGACAGGCGCGCGAAACGTCGGTCCATGGCCGAGACCGCGCGAAGGACTCCGAGGTCTTGAAACTCACGCCCGAGCACGCCCGAGGTCGTCGTGTCGTCGGGTCAGTTCGAGCAAGCGGGAGGTGCCGCGGGCCGGGCTTGAACCGGCGGCTTCAAGATCTTCAGTCTTGCACTCTCCCAAACTGAGTTACCGCGGCGCCGGTCGCCCCGACCGGCCGGGCGGTATAAAGAGCCGGAGGGAGTCGTGAATGTGCCGCCGGCCCGTCGAAGACGTTCGTCGTCGTTCGTCGGCCCGGTCGAACGCGCGCGCTCACGTTCGGAGCGGTCGACCGCCGTGGGTCGCCCCCTGAATTTATCTACGGCACCCGGCCTGATTACCGCACCGTGGTTCGCACTCTCGTCGTCGCGGAGAAATTCAACACCGCCCTCCGGATCGCCGTCGTGCTCTCCGACGGGCGCATGAAGCGGGCCCGCCTCGAAGGGACGAACGTCTTCCGGTTCGACCGACCCGAAGGACCGTATGCCGTGGTCGGGCTGCGCGGTCACCTCGTCGAGCTCGACTACCCGAAGGAGCTCGCGGAATGGACGCTCGCGGGCCTCCCGAAACTGCTCGAGACCCGGCCGCTGAAGCGCGTGACCGAGACCGGCATCGTCGCCGCCCTCCAGTCGATCGTCCGGGAGTTCGACCGCGTCATCATCGCGACCGACTTCGACCGCGAGGGGGAGCTCATCGGGCTCGAATGCCTCGAGCTCCTACAGAAGGTTCATCCCGGGATCGAGGTGAAGCGGGCCCGCTACAGCGCGCTCACGCGGGACGCGATCGAGACGAGCTTCGCGCATCTCGAGGAGCTCGACCGCGCCCTCGCCGAGGCCGCGGAATCCCGTCAGGAGATCGACCTCGTCTGGGGGGCCCTCCTGACGCGCTACCTGTCCCTGACCGCCCAGCAGCGCGGTCACAGCTTCCTGTCCGTCGGCCGCGTCCAGACCCCGACCCTCGCGCTCCTCGTGGAACGGGACCAGGCGATCAAGGAGTTCGTGCCCACGCCGTTCTGGGAGATCGTCGCGACCGCGGAGAAGGCCGGCGAGCCGTTCCGGCTGCACCATCAGCACGGGGTCTTCGAGGTGAAGGCGGACGCGGACCGGGTGTTCCGCGCCGTGGCCCACGCGAAGAGCGGGGTCGTCCGGGAGTTCGCTCAGGAGGAGACCCGACGCCGGCCTCCCGTTCCGTTCTCGACGACGCTCTTCGTCGCCGAGGCCACGCGTCTCGGGCTCGGCGCCGCGAGGGTGATGCAGATCGCAGAGGCCCTCTACACGCAGGGTCTCATCAGCTACCCACGGACGGACAACACGGTCTATCCGCGGGGGCTCGGCCTGAGGACCCTCGTCGAGAAGTTCCGCGAGGGACCGTTCGGCGAAGCAGCCGAGTTCGTCCTTCAGCAGCCGAGCTTCCGCCCCACGCGAGGCCGGACGGAGACCACCGACCACCCGCCCATCTACCCGACGGGTGCGGTCGACCCGAAGAAGCTGCGTCCCGACCACGCCACCGTCTACGAGCTCGTGGTCCGACGCTTCCTCGCGACGCTCGCGCCCGACGCCCTCGGCATCGGCCGCACGGCGGTCGTCGAGATCCACGGGGAGCGGTTCGAGGCAAAGGGCCAGCACCTGACCGACCCCGGGTGGTACCGGATCTACCCCTACTCGAAACCCGACGAGGTGCCGATGCCGGCGCTCGTGGTGGGGGAGACCGTCGCGGTCCCGAAGGTTGAGCTCGTCGAGGACCAGACCCGTCCTCCGCGCCGGTATTCGCAAGGTTCGCTCATCCAGGAGATGGAGCGTCTCGGGCTCGGGACGAAGAGCACCCGGCACGACGTCCTCCAAAAGCTCTTCGACCGCCACTACGTGAACCAGCGCCAGCTCGAGCCGACCTCGACCGGCATCGCGGTCACCGAGGCGCTCAAGGCGCACGCCCCGGTGATCACGCGGCCGGAGATGACCCATCGCCTCGAAGAGGACATGGAGCTCGTCGCCGAGTCGAAGAAACCGAAGTCGGAGGTGCTCGAGGAATCCCGCGAGATGCTCCGCGAGGCGTACGCGATGCTCTCCGCGAACACGCTCGGCGTGAAGGAGACGCTTACCGGTGCTCTCGACCGGCAGCATTTCGTGGGTCCCTGCGCGAAGTGCGGCGGTGCGCTCCGCCTCACGCGGAGCCCCCGCGGGTCGCGCTGGGTCCAGTGCGTCAACAACCCCGCCTCCTGCACCGCCACCTACGCGCTCCCGTCGGCCGGTTTTGTCGAGCTCGTGCCTGAGTTCCTGTGCGGGACCTGCAAGGTGCCCCGGGTGAAGATCACCTTCCGCGGCGTGCGCCCGGACCTTTACTGCATCAATCCCGACTGCCCCGAAAACCACAAGGCGTTCCGGATCGGGATCTGTCCGAGCTGCGGGAGTCCGCTCCAGATCCGCTATTCGTTCCGGGGGAACCGGTTCGTCGGGTGCTCCGGCTATCCCAACTGTCGCGTCACGTACCCGCTCCCCCAGCGGGGAAAGCTCGAGAAGGACCAGCCCCCGTGTCCCGTCTGCCACGCGCCCGTGGTGACCGCGATCGAAGCCGGTCGCCCCCCGTGGACGCTCTGCATCAATCCCGAGTGCCCCACCCGCCTCAAGAAGGCCGAGGAGAAGGCCGAGCGAGCGACCGCGGCGAAGGCGAAGAAGGCAGCGACGGTGAGGAAAGCGGCGGCCAAGACCCGCGCGCGCAACCGCAAGAAGGCGGCGAGCTCACCGTCACCGCAGACAGCGACCCCGCCGGAACCCACCATCGCGACCGAGACCCCGACGCCGCCGAAGCAGCGGGCACGCCGTTCCCGCACCGGGTCGACCGTACCGAAGCGAGCCGCCTCGGACGCGGTCTCGGTCCCGCCCTAACCCGGACGGGACGACGAATCCGGGTCGTAGGCAACAGTCCCCTAAGAGCCTCCCTCCCCCGCGCCGGAGGTCCGACCGTTTCCGTACCTCTCGGCCCGCGTTAAATACGGTCGGACGGTCGTTCCGGCCGTGACGGGTTCTCGACGGTTGCTCGATCTCGACTCTCGTTCGTTCGAGCGCCGGCTCGCCTCGAACCCGGTCGTCATCGTGCCGGTCGGTGCCCTCGAAGCGCACGGCCCGCACCTGCCGCTCGGCGCCGACCAGATCCAGGCGGAGGTGACCGCGCTCGCTCTCGCGGAGCGCGTCGACGCGCTGGTCGCTCCCACGATCCCGTACGGCTCGGCGCCCGGCGCTCGTCGGTTTCCCGGCACGGTCTCGCTCTCCATGGCGCAGCTCGAGGGATACGTCGAGGGAGCCCTCGGCGAGCTCGCGCGTTCGGGGGTCCGTCGCCTCCTCGTCCTCTCCGGACACGGCGAGCGCGGTCACATGGCTGCGCTTCGGGAGGCCGGCGACCACACGATGCAGGCCCACTCCGGTACGCGAGTGGTCGTGCTCTGCGACTACGATTTCGTCTACGAGCTGCGGGGAAAGGATTCCCCGGCCAACGACGGTCACGCCGGACTCCTCGAGACCTCTCGGGTGCTCGCGCTCGCTCCCGAGGCAGTCGGCTCCGCCCGCCCGGTGGTGGAATACCGGCATAGCCCGTTCGTTCCGGGAAGTCCGACCGAGAAGGATTGGCCCGAGAGCGTGATCGGGGACACTCGGAACGCTTCCGCCGAGCTCGGCGCTCGTGTGCAGGCCCACGTGCTCGACCGTCTGGTCGAGACGGTCCGTGCTCTCTTGCCGCCGTAGGTCGTAGGCATGGCCGATCCATCCGACACCATCCGGGTCCGCGGCGCGCGCCAACACAACCTGAAAAACGTCTCGATCGACCTCCCCCGCGGGAAGTTCATCGTGATCACCGGCGTGAGCGGTTCGGGGAAGTCGTCGCTCGCCTTCGACACGCTCTACGCCGAGGGTCAGCGCCGGTACATCGAGAGTCTCTCTTCCTATGCCCGCCAGTTCCTCGGCCAGATGGACAAGCCCGACGTCGACTCGATCGACGGTCTGGCCCCGGCGATCGCGATCGAACAGAGGGCCGGCAGCAAGAACCCACGCTCGACCGTCGGCACGGTCACCGAGATCCACGATTACCTGCGGCTGCTCTTCGCCCGCATCGGGGTCCCGCACTGCCCGAAGGACGGCGAGGAGATCTCCCCGCAATCGGTGGACCGCATCGTGGAGGCCGTGAAGGCCCAGTCAATGGGAGAGAAGATCGAACTCCTCGCCCCGGTCCTTCGGGCGAAGAAGGGCGAACACCGCGAGGTCGTCGAAAAGCTGCGCAAGGCCGGTTATCGGCGATTCGTGATCGACGGGGTGGAGGTCCGGCTTCCCGGCACCGAGCTCCGGCTCGAGAAGAACAAGAAACACACGATCGAGGTCGTCGTGGACAGTTTCGAGGTCTCGCCCGACGAGGAGAGCCGGCTCGCCGAGTCGGTCGAGCTGACCCGGAGCCTCGGCGACGGGCTCGTGATCCTTCGGCGTCCGGGCGGTAAGCGGCAGACGTTCTCGAGCCGACGAGCGTGTCCGGTCTGCGGTTTCTCGATGGACGAGCTCGCCCCCCGGATGTTCTCGTTCAACAACCCGTTCGGGGCCTGTCCTGAATGTCTCGGCATCGGTGCGACGCTGCACGCCGTCCCCGAACGTATCGTCCCGGACCTGGAGAAGTCCCTCGGCAAGGCGATCAACGTCTGGGGACTCACGCCCGCGCAATCTTCGCTCGTCAAATTCGGGCAGCTCTTCGGCTACGACCCGAAGCGCCCCGTGCGCGAGCTTTCCGTCGAGGGCTGGAAGGCCCTCATGTACGGCGTCGACAAGAGCCTCGGCCATTCGACGCACCGCCCCGAGGAATGGTGGATCAACGGGTGGCTCCGCGAGGGCCTGGTCGCCGCCCTCGAACGTCGATGGAAGTCGACGAAGAGCGAGAGCGCGAAGGAGTACTATCTGGGTTTCATGTCGTTCATTCCCTGTCGGGCGTGCGAGGGCCGCCGGCTGAAGCCTGAGAGCCTCGCCGTCACCGTCCAGGGAAAGTCGATCGCGGACGTCACCGCGATGTCGGTCCTCGAATCGGTCGCGATGTTCCGGTCGCTCGTGCTCTCCGACCGCGACGAGAAGATCGTCGGCCAGGTGGCGCGCGAGATCCGGGCCCGTCTCGGCTTCCTCGAAAACGTGGGGCTCACGTACCTCACGCTCGACCGGGCCTCCGGTACGCTCTCGGGCGGTGAGGCGGAGAGGATCGCCCTCGCGACGCAGATCGGCTCCGGGCTCGTCGGCGTGCTCTACATCCTGGACGAACCCTCGATCGGGCTCCATCCGAGGGACCAGGCGCGCCTCCTCTCCACGTTGAAGACCCTGCGCGACCTCGGCAACACGCTCCTCGTGGTCGAACACGACGAGATGACGATGCGCGAGTCGGACTGGCTTGTCGACCTCGGACCGGGCGCGGGCGCGCTCGGAGGCGAGCTGCTCTACTCCGGCCCTCCCGACCAGATCGCCGGAACACCGCGGTCGCTGACCGCCGCCTTCCTCTCGGGGACCCGGTCGATCCCGACGCCCAACCGTCGCCTCACGCCCGGCGGCCGGGTGCTCTCGATCCACGGTCCTCGGGAGCACAACTTGAAGGGGGACGAGGTCCGGATCCCGCTCGGCCTGCTGGTCGGCCTCTCCGGGGTCTCGGGGAGCGGGAAGTCCACGATCCTTCAGGAGATCCTCTACCGCGCCGTCCGCCGGCACCTCGGTCTCGGCCGCGACACCCCCGGCCGCCACGATTTCATCGAAGGGATCGACGAGATCGACCGGGTCCTCCTCATCGACCAGGCCCCGATCGGACGGACCCCCCGGTCGAACCCGGCCACGTACACCGGCATGATGACCCCCATTCGAGAGCTGTTCGCCGGGCTTCCCGAAGCGAAGGCGCGAGGGTTCGCCCCCGGTCGTTTCAGCTTCAACGTCGCGGGGGGCCGCTGCGAGACCTGCGAGGGGGACGGCGTGATCCGCTACGAGATGCACTTCCTGCCCGACGTCTACGTCGTCTGCGAGGAATGCCGCGGGCGGAGGTTCAACGCGGAGACCCTCGAGGTGAAGTTCAAGGGAAAGACGATCGCGGATGTCCTCGATACGTCGGTGAGCGAGGCACTCACGTTCTTCGCCCATCACCGACGCATCGCGTCGCGGCTCCAGCTCCTCGTGGACGTCGGGCTCGGTTACATCCGGCTCGGGCAGAGCGCGACGACGCTCTCCGGCGGCGAGGCCCAACGGATCAAGATCGCCTACGAGCTCGCGAAACCACCGACCGGAAAGACCCTCTACCTTCTCGACGAACCGACGACCGGTCTCCATTTCGCTGACGTGGACCGGCTCCTGCAGGTGCTGTTCCGTTTGCGCTCCGGCGGGAATACCGTGGTCGTCATCGAGCACAACGTGGACGTGCTCAAGTCGGCCGACTGGCTGATCGACCTCGGACCCGAGGGCGGGAACGCGGGCGGACACGTCGTCGCCCAGGGTCCCCCCGAGGAGATCGCGCGCGTTCCGGCTTCGCATACCGGCCGCTTCCTGCTCCCGCATCTTCCGGCACCGGTCGCGGTCCCGCGGCGCGCCCGTCCATGAGCGAGAACGGACGGGCCGAGCTCCCGTCCTTCGTGCCCGCGAGCCAGCTCGCGAGCGAATCCCACGAAGGGTTCCGGACCGGTCCCGACGCTCCCGGGGTCTATCTCTTCAAGTCGGCCCGCGGCGAGGTGGTGTACGTCGGCAAGGCCCGCAGCCTGCGACGACGGGTCCTCGACCACCTGCGGGCCCGCATCGAGAAGGACGGCACGATCCTCGCGCAGAGCGCGAGCGTGGAGTTCGTCCCCACCTCTACCGAGCGCGAGGCGCTTCTCCTCGAGGCGAACCTCGTGAAGCAGTACCAGCCTCCGTACAACGTCCTCCTGAAGGACGACCGCAGCTACCCGTACCTCGCGGTCACGGTCGGCGACGACGTCCCGCGGATCGTGCTCGTGCGTCGACCGCGACGGCGCGCGGGCGTGCTCCTGTTCGGACCGTACACGAGCGCGCGCGAGGCACGGCTGGTCGAGAAGCTGCTCGGCGACCTCTTCCAGCTTCGTCGCTGCGTGCGACTGCCGAAGCAGGCATGCCTCTACTACCACCTCAAGGTCTGCAGCGCCCCCTGCATCGGTGCGATCAGCCGTGACGACTACCGTGCGAGCATCGACCGAGCGACGAGCGTGCTCCGGGGTCAGGTCACGCTCGTGCGGCCGATGGTCGAGACGGAGATGCGGCGCGCCTCCGACCGCGAGGAGTTCGAACGCGCCGCGATGCTCCGGGACGCCCTCGCGGGCCTCGGCGCGCTCTCCGAACGGCAGTCGGTCATCGGCCCGGGGCGCGGACGCGCGGACGTCCTCGCGCTCGCCTACCCGCACGACCCGTCGACGCTCCGCGTCGCGGTCGGACTGCTCCGTGTCGAGGACGGCGAGGTCCGACACACCGAGCCGCATCTCGTCACGATCCCGGCGGACGACGTCCCGGAGCCGGGCGAGGTCCTCCGCCAGTTCCTGACCCAGTACTACGGCGCGCAGTTCGAGCTTCCCGACCGCATCTACGTCGCGGCGCCCCGGCCCGCGGGGATCGATGCGACGCTTGACGAACTGTTCGGTCCTCGGGGCGTGGAGGTGCACTTCCGCCCGACCGGTCGGTACGCCGCGCTCGGCCGTCTCGCCGAGCGGCTCGCCCGCGCGACGGTCGACCAGGTCGTCGTGCGACCTGCACCGAGGGAGGTCCTGCTCGCGGTCCAAAGCCTTCTCGAGCTCCCGACGATTCCGAACCGGATCGAGGGCGTCGACATCTCGATCTTCCAGGGTTCGGAGGCGGTCGGGTCGCTCGTCGTCTTCGAGCGGGGTCTCGCGAAGAAGTCGGAGTACCGTCGCTACCGGATCCGCTCGGTGGAGGGCACCAACGATTTCGCGATGATCGCGGAGGTGGTCGGACGACGCTACGCCCGTCGCCTCGCGGAGAACGAGATCCTTCCGGATCTATTGCTCATCGATGGCGGGGCGGGACAGCTCTCCGCGGCCGAGTCCGCGCTCGAGTCGCTGGGCCTTGCGGACCGCGTCCCCGCAATCGGGCTCGCGAAGCGGGAAGAGGAAGTGTACCGGACCGACCGCTCGGAGCCGATGCATCCGAACCCGAACGCGGCGCCGATGCTGCTCCTTCGGGCGGTGAGGGACGAGGCGCACCGGTTCGCGGTCACCTACCACCGCACGCGACGTCGGATGCGGCTGCGCGGAGAGTTCGACGCGGCGTCCGCGAAGCGTCGGGTCGCACCGGGGTCCTAGGTCCGTCGGCGACGTGGTGCCGCGCGCCGGCGCGTGTCGATCCACGTCATCTCGGGGGGTTTCGTGTCGTCCTGCCAGAGCGCTCCGATGATCTCTCCGAGGTGGTGCGCCTCCTCCACCGTCGTCTGGAAAAGGGCGTCCCGTACGGTGTAGCGACCCGGCATCCAGAACGCCTTCAGCGGTCGGCCCAGCATGCGCGGAGTCAGTTCTCGCAGCGTGACGTCGACACCCGCCCAGACGCGGACCGAGTACTGATCGAAACCGTTCCACGTCGTGGGGTGACGACGCACGTCGTCAAAGAGCGGTTCGAGCACCTTGTCGGAGTTGCGCCCGTGGACGATGTAGACCAGCCAGACCTCGTGGACGTTGAGGATGTGCACGAGGGTGTTGAACAGCGATTCGTGCCCGATGCCGCGCTTGCGCATGGCCTCCTTGAGCGGGAGGTTTCGAACGCGGCGCACGAAACGGTCGAAGACCGCACGATTGTAGTCGAAGATCGCGCGAGCGTCCCGCGGGGAGATACTGAGCTGGTCGGGCATGGACCGCCCAGCGCACGCGCGCCCTTAGAGGCTTTCGAGGCCGGAAGGTCCGCTTCCCGATTATCGCGAGTTGGCCCGGCGCTCGGGAGCGCCGATGAACGACATACCCTGCACGCGACGGGCAACCTCGGTCACCGCAAGGCGCCGGAGCTCGGTTTCCGGCTCGAGGATCGCGACGTCGAGGGCTTCGGGCTGGAACGGGGTCGGAGACCCCTCCGCCACCGCTTGGACCGCGAGCTTGAACCCCGATTCCTCCGTGAGGTGGTCGGGAAGCTTCTCTTCGAGGAAGTCGGCGACCGCGCGACGATTGCGGCCGATCGCATACGCCTTCCAACCGATCGTCGCGCCGCTCGGGTCGAGCTCCACGAGACCGGGGGCTTTCCCGTCAAAGCCGCCGAGCAGCAGCGAGACCGCGAAGGGTCGCGTGCCCCCGAACTGGGTGTACTGCTGGAGCAGCGTGCCGAGCGCGTGGCCGAGCAGCGTGAACGGCGGAGGCTCCCCGTAGGTCAAGCGGTGGCGCTGCGCCTCGACCCGGAGGAATTCGACCAGCACGCGAGAGTCGGCGATCAGGCCGGCGGTGACGCATCCGAGCCCCTGGTCGATGGCGAAGCTCTTCTCGATCGACCCGGCCTCAGCGAGGGCGCTGACGGGAAGGTTGCGGAACGCGACGAAAACGATGCCGGTGTCGTAGGTCACCGCGACCGCGGTACCTCCCATCTGAATCGCCTGAAGCGCATACTCGACCTGGAACAGTCGCCCGTCCGGCGAGAATACCGTGCTGGCCCGGTCGTACGCCATCTGGCCCGGTTGCATTTCCATCGGTACCGTTCCTCCGTGAGTAGGGCCGCTCAATCGGGTGGGGGATTTGAGCCTACGCCTCCGCCCTCCCTCCGTCCCACTTGGTGGCGCGGGGCCACCACGGGAACCGAGCGTCGCTGGTCCTGCGGACCGCACCAGAGGCCTCCGGGCGTGGGGGGAACGCTTATCGTTCCTAGCCCAGCTTCGCCCTTCGATGGACCCGAACCGTCTCCACCTTCTCCCGATGGCCTCGAGCCACCGCGGAGCGCTTTCCCCGGCGTGCACCCAATGCGCGGAAGGTCGCAAGATGGTGCTCTTCGTCTCGGGTCTCTGCCGGTTCCGGTGCTTCTACTGCCCCGTCTCCCCGACCCGCAACCAGCTCGACGTGGTGTACGCGAACGAGCGGCGCGTCCGCTCGGATGCCGACGTCCTCGACGAGGCGCGCTCAATCGGTGCGGCGGGTACGGGGATTACGGGCGGGGACCCGCTCGGCGTCGTCGACCGGGTCGAGCACTACGTTCGGCTCCTGAAGCAGGAGTTCGGTCCCGAGCACAATATCCACCTCTACACGCACGAGCCCAACCCCGAGAAGCTCGAGCGGCTCGCCCGGGCCGGCCTCGACGAGTTCCGCCTGCACATTCCGCACTACCTGTGGGGTCCGCTCGCGAGCGACGGAGGAGCGTACCGCGCCGTCCTCGAGGCCGCCCCGGATTGGGGGATCCGCCGCGGCGTGGAGATCCCCGTGCTCCCCGAGAAGGAGGCGGAGCTCCGACGCCTCCTGCAAGCCCTCGAGGGCATCGGCGTCGATTTCGTCAACCTGAACGAGCTCGAGTTCTCGGAGACCAACGAGGTCAAAATGCGGGAGCGGGGCTACCGCGTCGACCCGCGCAACGGCTGGGGGGTTCGCGGCAGCCGGGCGGTGGCCGAGCGGGTCGTGCGGGAACTCTCCCTCTCCGTACCTGTACACTACTGTTCTTCCCGATTCAAGGACGGCGTCCAGCTCCGGCAGCGTCTGCTTCGGCAGGCGGAGCGAACGGCTCCTGGCTTCGCGCCTCGCACCGAGGACGGAACCGTGGTCCTCGGCGTGGTCGAGGCCGTGGGTGACATCGACCTCGACCGCTGGTCGCTTCGGGTCGCCCATCGGCTGGGGGCCGGTCCGGGCGATTATCGCTTCGACGCGGAGCGACGTCGCGTGGAGGTCTCTCCCTTCGCCTTGCGACGCGCCGCGCGCCGCTTGCCTTGGCCGGCCTTCGAAGTGGAAGTGTATCCGACCGCGGACGCGCTCGAAGTGGAACGAACCCCGCTCAACGGAGCGGCGCGCTCGAAGGCCGACGTGGCCCTGGGCGGTACGTAACCTTCGTCGCACGCGTGCCCGCCCCACGTCAGGTACCGCTCATCCCCTCGACGGTTCTTGATCGAGCACGGTCCCCAGCCGTCGTCCTCCGCCCCGTACCACATGGGGCAGTCGCGACATCGCAGCGGGACGATCGCGAGCGCGCGCGTCTTCCGAGGCGACCGCGGACTCACCGCGACCCCTCCGTCCTCAGGATCCGTTGAGCCTCGAGCGTGCTCGCCATCAGCCGCGCCACCGTGACCGGGCCGACGCCCCCCGGGACCGGCGTCACCCCGCCCGCCCAGCCGTCGAGGCTCTCGAAATCGGCGTCGCCTACCGTCTTCGAGCTCCCCGGCTTCGCCGGGTCCGGAACGCTCGAGACTCCGACGTCCACCACGAACGACCCCTCCGGGACGACCTCCCGGGTCAAGAGCCCCTGCCGACCCACGCACGAGAAGATGGTACGCGCCGACGCGAGGGCTCCCTTCAGGTCCCGGCTCTTCGAGTGGACCACCGTGACCGTCGCGTTGAGGCCGATCCCCTTCCCGGCCAAGAGGAGAGCGAGGGGGAGGCCGACCGTCTCCGAACGTCCCAGGACCACGACCCGCTCTCCCTCGATCGGAAGCTGGTAGTGCCGGGCGATCTGGACGGCGGCAAGCGCGACCGCCGGCACCTGGACGGGCGTTTGGGCCACCAGGCGGCCGAGGTTCGCTGTACCCACGCCGTCCACGTCCTTCGCGGGCCGAAGGGTCGCGACCGCCCGGTAGAAGTCGAACGGGGGCGGCAGAGGATGCTCGAGCAGGACCGCATGGACCTTCGGGTCGCGGTCGAGAGCAATCAGACGGTCGATGAGCTCCCGCGGCCCGTCTCCGGGGCGGAGCGCTTCGTCTAGGAAGGAGATCCCGAGCGCGGCCGCGGCCTTCGCTTGACGTTTCAAGTAGAAGCGGAAGGGACTGTCCACCCCCCGATGCACGCTCGCGAGGCACGGAGGCGACCCACCGGGAGGGAGGGCCCGGATAGCGGCCCGGGTTCCCTCGTCGATCCGCTCCGCGACGGGCTTTCCCTCGAGACGAACGGTCATCGGCCCCTCCGCGCGGGGTCGAGCCCGGCGCGGTAGATAACGGCCGACCCTGCGGGGCGCGGCGTCGACCTCGGGGCGGTCAGCCTGTCACCGAAACCAGGGCACCCTGAATTTACCTGACCGAAGGGATTTATATGCACCCCCGCTTCGATTCATTGGCGGAACGGTTCCTGCCCATCAGGATCCGCGACGCCACCATGGAAGAAGGAACGGAAGCACCGTCCACCGGGACCGCGGACTCCGCCGCCCCGGTCAACGAACTCGACGAGTGGGCACGGACCCTCCCCTACACCTCGAGCGCCCAGGTCGAGGTCCCGCCCCGCCTCCTCGACCAGGTGATCGGCCAGGACGAGGCCGTCGAGGTCGCTCACAAGGCCGCGACCCAGAAGCGGCACATGATGCTGATCGGCGACCCCGGTACGGGAAAGAGCATGCTCGCCCGGGCGATGGTCGACTTCCTGCCCAAGGAGCAGCTCCAGGACATTCTCGCCTACTCGAACAGCGAGGACCCGAACGAGCCGAAGATCCGAGTCGTTCCGGCGGGGAAGGGCAAGGAGATCGTTGCGGCCCAGAAGATCGAGGCCGCCCAGAAGAAGGAGCAACGGACGATCCTGTTTGTCGTCATCGCGCTCGTCGTCATGGCCCTCACGCTCTACATCGTCATCGTCGACAAGGACCTCACGGCGCTCCTGGTCGGCCTGCTCATCGTGTTCATCATCTACGCCCTCGTCCGCTTCTCTGGCGGCCGAAGCGATTCGGGCACGGCGGTCGCGAAACTGCTGGTCGCTCACTCCCCGGACGACAAGCCCCCGTTCATTGACGCCACCGGCGCCCACGCCGGCGCGTTGCTCGGGGACGTGAAGCACGACCCGTTCCAGTCGGGCGGGCTCGAGACCCCGCCGCACGAACGTGTCGAAGTGGGCGCGATCCATCGGGCGAACGGCGGGGTGCTCTTCCTCGACGAGATCAACCTCCTCAAGATCGAGAGCCAGCACTCCCTGCTCACCGCCCTCCAGGAGCGCAAGTTCCCGATCGTCGGCCAGTCGGAGCGCTCCGCCGGGGCGATGGTGAAGACCGAGCCGGTCCCTGCCGATTTCGTCCTCGTCGCCGCGGGCAACGTCGACAGTGTTCAGACGATGCACCCGGCGTTGCGTTCGCGCATCCGGGGCTACGGCTACGAGCTCTACGTGAAGACGACGATGCCCGACACTTCCGAGAACCGGATGAAGATCGTCCGGTTCATCGCTCAGGAGGTCGTGAAGGACAAGAAGATCCCCCACTTCGACCTCGGGGCGATGAAAGAGGTCATTCGCGAAGCCCAACGGCGTTCCGGCCGGTCGGGCCAGCTCACGCTGCGCCTGCGCGAGCTCGGGGGCCTCGTTCGGGTCGCCGGTGACATCACGCTCTCGGACGGCCTGCCGCTCGTCCACGCCGAACAGGTCGTGAAGGCGAAGCGGGCCGCGCGCTCGCTCGAGCAGCAGATCGCCGATCGCTACATCGAACGCCGCAAGGAGTACCACATGTTCTCGACCGAGGGCGCCGCGGTCGGGGTCGTGAACGGACTCGCGGCGATCAACGCCCAGACCGGCATGGCCGAGTTCTCCGGCATCGTGCTCCCGATTGTGGCGGAGGTCACTCCGGCCCAGACACGGAACGGCGGGGTCGTGGTCGCGACGGGGAAGCTCGGGGAGATCGCCCGCGAAGCGGTCCAGAACGTGACCGCGCTCATCAAGAAGTACACGGGCGAGGACATCTCCCGCTACGACATCCACATCCAGTTCGTCGGCACCTCGGACGGTGTCGAGGGCGACAGCGCGTCGGTCTCGATCGCCACGGCTGTCATCAGCGCCCTCGAGGGAGTCCCCGTCGATCAATCGGTCGCGATGACCGGCTCGCTCTCCGTCCGCGGCCAGGTGCTCCCGGTCGGCGGCGTGACCGCGAAGGTCGAAGCGGCGGCCGACTCCGGTATCAAGCGGGTGCTCGTCCCGTACGAGAACATGGAGGACCTGGTCCTCGAGTCGAGGTACCGCGGCATGGTCGAGGTCATCCCCGTCCGAACGCTCCGGGACGTGCTCAAGTACGCCCTGGTCGGCCAGGGTACGCAGAAGGAGTCGCTCCTCGAACGCCTCTCCGCGATGGTACGGGCGACGAGCCTGACCTCGGAGGAGAGTACCCCGTCCCCACCCCCGACCCCTGCGCCGGGTCGGCCGACCGGTTCGTGAGAGGCACGTTCCGGGTCCCGGCGCACGGGCCGGTGGTTTCCCGACCGTTCGCCACACCTCCGAGCCTCGAGGAGGAAGAGGACCGGTTCGTCAATCGTCCGTGCTACGAGTTCAACGACGACCTCCACACCGCCTGGAACGACAAGCACTGCGAGCACTGCCGCCACTACCTGACAGCCCGCTGCCCGCACATCGACGAGTTCCTGGACGACGTGGAGGATTTGACCCCCGAGTGATATCGGAGCACCCGTGCGAGGTTTGCTCATCGGCCGATTCCAGCCGTTCCACGGCGGTCACCTCGAGGTCGTCCGGAAGATCCGAGCGGAACGTCCCGGCGCCCCGCTCGTGATCGGGGTCGGCACCGCGGAAGAGTCCTTCACCTGGGAGAACCCGTTCACCGCGGGCGAGCGTCTCGAGATGATCGACCGGGCGCTCGCGGAGGCGAAGATCTCGGGCGTGCTCCTCGTGCCGGTCCCCGACATCTCCCGCCACGCGATGTGGGTGAACTACCTCGAGGCGCTCCTGCCGACGTTCGACCATGTCTACACGAACAACCCGCTCACCCGCCTCTTGTTCGAGCGCTCGGGCTATCTCGTCGAGAGCCCGCCGGTCTTCGAGCGCGAACGCTTCGAAGGCGTCCGGATCCGCGAGCAGCTCGCGACGGACGGTGATTGGAAGCGGGCCGTGCCCCCAGCGGTCGGCGCGTATCTCGAGGAGATCGGAGCGCCCGCTCGCCTCCAGGTCCTCCAAGCGGCGTCGGGCCGGTTCGGCCGGGGCCACGCGTGAGCGAACGCGTCGAGTCGCAGGACCCCGGTCTTCGTCCCCGCCCCCGATTCAACTCCCTGCCCGAGTGGGTCGGGTCGTCGACGCGCCTCGTGCACGGGGCCCGGCGACCGGACTACAACGCGGGCGCCGTCGTCCCACCGATCTATCAGTCGACGACCTATCATTTTCCAGAGGGGTTTTCGGAATCGGCCGACCGGGGCGGTGTCTACCTCTACAGCCGGCTCGCGAATCCTTCGGTCGAGGTGCCCACCGAGCTCCTGCGCCAGCTCGAAGGCGGCGATGCCGCCCGGCTCTTCGGGAGCGGCATGGGGGCGGTCACGAGCCTTTTGCTCTCGCTGCTCCAGTCCGGGGACGAGGTGGTCGCGCTCGATGCGCTCTACGGAGGCACGCTCGTCGTCCTCACCGACCTCTTCCCTCGATTCGGCGTCTCGGTCCGATTCGTGGGCGAACGCGAAGCGCGTGAGCCCGAAGAGCTCCTGACGAAGAAGACCCGGATCGCGTGGATCGAAAGCCCGACCAACCCTCTCCTCACCGTTCACGACATCGCCCGCTGGGGCCGGGCGGCCGACGCGGTCGGCGCAATCCTTGTCGTCGACAACACGTTCGCGACCCCGATCAACCAGAACCCGCTAGCGCTCGGCGCGGACCTCGTGGTCCATAGCGCGACCAAGTACCTCGCCGGTCACTCGGACCTGGTCGCCGGAGGGATCGTCGGCCCGGCGGACCTTCTCGCGCGGATCGACACGAGGGGGGACATCGGCGCGGCGCTCGACCCGTTCGCCGCGTATCTCCTCGGACGAAGCCTGAAGACGCTCGCCCTGCGCGTCGCCCGCCACAACGAGAACGGCCGCCGGGTCGCGGAGGCGCTCGCGACCCATCCGCTCGTTCGACGCGTGTATTACCCCGGGCGCGCGAGCGCCGAGGAAGAGGCGATCGCGTCGCGTCAGATGCGCGGCCGCGGCAGCATGGTCACCCTCTCCCTTACGGGGGGCTCGGAGATGGCCGAGCAGTTCCTGCGCCGTCTTCGGTTCGTCCACTCCGCGTCCAGCCTCGGAGCGGTCGAGAGCCTCGCGAGCGTTCCGGCCCTCACGTCGCACCGGCATCTCTCGGCCGCCGACCGGGAACGCCGGGGCATCGACGACGGTCTCGTCCGCTTCTCGTTCGGCATCGAGGACCCCGACGACCTCGTCCGCGACCTGACCGAGGCGCTCGACTCGCTCCGGTGAACTCGCGGCGTAGGCATTATACGGCGATTCCCATCGACCGTGCGTCCGCGCCACTGTAGCTCAGTTCGGCAGAGCGGCTGATTCGTAATCAGCAGGTCGGGGGTTCAAGTCCCTCCAGTGGCTTGGATTTGCACCCAAGAGTGCCCCAGCCCCTCGCCCCTGGAACGATCCGGAGCGGCGCCTACGTGGTCGGCCGATCGAGTCAATCGCGCCGTCTGCGTCGGCTGGCGTCCGGAAAGCGCGTTCGAAACCGCTCGAGGACGGCTCCCCACGCGTCATCGAAATACTTCCAACCCTTCTCCCAGACCGGCCCCTTCTTCCATCCGAGGTGGTCCAGACTCACCCGGGTCTCGGTAGGGCTCACGCGGACGAACCGCAGCACGACCCAGAGGTATTCCGACCGGATCTCGGGGAGCGACGGGGGGAAATTCCAACTGAACGAGAGCATCTCGGGAGGACAATAGCTCAGGATGCGACATCCCTCCGAACCCTGGTGGCCGCGGGGCTGGTCCGTAAGAAAGTAGAGTTCCCAGGGTCCGCCGACCCGCAGTTCGATCCACGACTTCTTCGCCCACCATGTCGCCATCCCTTCCGACGTGGTCCAGGCCCACCAGACCCGGTCGATCGGCGAGGACACGGTGATCTCCTTGTGCAGGACCCGCCCCATTGGCTCTCCGTCGCGCATGTTCCCAAAAACAGTATAGTGAGTATACTATATCAGGCGAGAAGGGTATCGGAGTATACTCGTGAATCGTTCATGACCAGTAAGGCCCCGTCGCCCATTCTGCCCCGGGTCCCCTTCCGTGCCTGTCCCATACGTGCCAGCCTCGGGACCCTCGGCCGGAAGTGGGCCCTCCTCATCGTTCGAGACGTCGGGCTACGTCGGCTTTCCCGGTTCAACGAGCTCGTGAAGGCGAACCCGGGATTGACCCCGCGAGCGCTCTCCTTGCTGTTGACCGACCTGCAGCGGGAAGGAATGATGCTCCGGTCGGTGGGGTCCGCATCGTCCGGGAGGCGAGTCCGCTACTCGTTGACCCGGAAAGGCAGGGACGTCCTCCCCGTGGTCGCCACTCTGATCGAGTTCGGTATGCGACATTATTCCGACCGAGTGTTCGAGGACGGACGACCTCGCGACCTCCTGGAGGTGTTTCCCGGCGAGCAGGCGACGTTGATCGGCCCCCTCCTTCCGTTCGCGAGGGGTCCCGCGCGAGGGGTCCCGAGCCGCGCTCGGTAATCCCTAGCGAAGGCCGACATCACCGACGCCCGAGGTCACGTCGCGGCATTGGATCGCGAACGGGCGTGTTCGACAGAGAACGAAGCCGGATTCGACAAACCATGGTGTCTCGGCAGAACAATTCAAATAGGCCTACCCGCCCACTTTCCGTCTGCATCGGACGACCCCGCGGAGGGGTAAATGAGGGACCTCGAAATCCGTCGACGGAGTTGGAGAAGCTCGCGGAAGCGCGCGGTATCGCCGATCATCGCGACGATCCTGCTCGTCGCCATCACGGTCGTGCTGTCCGCCGTTCTCTATCTCTTGATTTCGGGCCTGACGGGCGGTCCGACATCGACCCCGATCGGTGGCGCGTTCACGGCGAGTCACCCGGGCTCAGGCCTCTGCGCCGCCGGAAGCGGTCAGACCCTCGGCGCGGCGGCGATCACCGGGGGATGCAAGGCGGGCGATTTCATCTACACGCTGACAATCGAGTCCTCTCGGATCGCCTTCGGGAACGTCCTGTTCGAGGTGAGGACGCTCGCGGGGTCGGCCTTCACGGGTGGCGGCGCGAGCGCCTCCTTCGCGTTGTTGGACCCAGCCACCCATGTCGTCGCCATCAGCATGACCGGCCCCACCATCGCGATGAGCGCGAAATGGCCCGGCTACGGTCTGACGTCGACGGCCCCGACGTACACGGATTCGACGCCGCTGACGAACCTCTATCTCATCGTGATCGACGCAGGGTCCGCGACTCCGATCTCGGGTGAAGGGCTCGCGTTCGTGGCCATCGGGATCGGTTCGTTCTCGGGGGCGACGTCTCCGCTCGCCCTGCCGTAGCCCCTCCACGGTCGGACCGACATCCTCCTTCCCCATCGAGTATCTCCATCGCGGGGCCGGTGGGTCGGCGTGATTCCCCTCGAGGCGAACCCGGCCACCGCGGTTCGGTATCACTCGAGCCCGCCCCGATCGCGAAGCCGCCGTTCGGCCTCGGCTTGGGTGATCCCTTCGACGGAGAGCACTTTCGCGGGCGACGTGCCCGCCCGGACCCAACGGACCGACGAACGGGGTCGCTCGAGCCAGTCCGCCATCAGCCCGAGCACGGCCCGGTTCGCCTTTCCCCCCTCGGGCGGCGCGCGACAGGAGACCACCCACCGTTCCCTCCAGGGGTCCCACGCGAGCGCTTCCGTCGCGCTTCCGGGCCTCACCCAAAGTCGGAGTTGGGCCACCGCGTCGCCCATGGGTATCGGCGCCGGTCCGTCCTCAGGTCCGAGGACCGAGCAGGTGGCGTTGAAGGAACGAAGCGGCGGGACGGTAGGCGCGCAGGATCTGCTCGCGGTCAGCGCTTCCGTGCCCTTCGTCCGAGAATTCAAGGTACTCGAAGTCGCGTCCTTCCTTTCGTCCGAGCCGGAGGAGCGCGTCGCGGAACACCCGCGCCTGGCTCACGGGGCATCGAGGGTCGTGGAGCCCATGGATCATGAAGAGCGGCGCCCGAACGTTCGCGGCGAAGAATACGGGACTGCGCTCGCGGTAGAGCACCGCGTTCTCGACGGGGTCTCCCATCAGCTCTCGGTCGTAATGCTGGAGCGCCGGGAGCTCTTCGTCGTAGCAGAGCTTCCAATCGGTCACGCCCGCGATGGCGACGCCCGCGGCCCACAGGTCGGGGTACCACGTGAGCGCGGCGTAGGTGAGGTACCCCCCGTAGCTGCCCCCGAAGATCCCCAGGCGGTCGGGGTCGACGAAGGATTGATGGCGCAGGTACTCGGCCGCCGCGGCAACGTCCTTGAGGTCGCCACCCCCCAGGTCCCGAAGGTTGAGGTCCCGGAACCCCGACCCGTATCCGGTGCTCCCCCGCACGTTCGGTTTGAGCACCGCGAATCCGAGCGAGACCAGGTATTGGGTCACTCGGTGAAACCCGTCAAAGAACTGCCATGTCGGTCCTCCGTGGACCTCGACGATCGCCGGCCCACGGCCGGAGCTCGGCGCTCCTCGTGGACGGTAGAGGATGGCCTCGATCTCGCGACCGTCGAACGACGGATAGCGGATCATCTCGGCGGGCACCACTTGGTCCGGAGAGATCGGCCCAAAATCCGGGGGAAGCACATCGTCGATGGTCCCGCCGTTCGGGTTCCACGTTACGAGATTGGCCGGCCGGCTCGAGTCGTTGCGCAACGCGAGCACGCGCGATCCGTCCGGTAGGAAGCCTACCTCGCTTCCGGGGTCCAGATTGACTG
Organism: Thermoplasmata archaeon; assembly: GCA_050013595.1. Lineage (GTDB taxonomy): Archaea > Thermoplasmatota > Thermoplasmata > Lutacidiplasmatales > UBA184 > Lutacidiplasma. The sequence goes on from JBEKEY010000004.1 coordinate 45,269, forward strand.
AAATCGCACGTTCTTCACCGTTCGTCAGGTCGTACACCACCGGCTGGACCCGGACCCCCCGAGTCCGGACGACGAGCAAAGATCGTCCTCCGGGCGAGAAATCCACCGGGCTCTCATCGGCGGTGCCCGGACCGAGCCAGCGCACCGCGCGCGACGCCACGTCGAGCAGGCCCGCGCGCGTGAATTCGCCGGCGTCCGACTCCACGGCGACCGAGCGACCGTCCGGGCTCCAGGCCACGGGAACGTCCTTCGAGCCCTTCTTCATGGAAAGGATGCGTTCGGACCGACCGGTTCCGGGACGCGTCACGAACACCTCGGCGTCCCGCGGGTCGTCCTGGTCGCTCGCGGCGTACACGACTTGGGTGCTATCGGGGGAGTAGAGACAGCGGGAGACCCACACGTTCACGGGTTGACGGTGATGCGCGAGGCGCTCGGCCTCGCCGCCGCTCGCAGGGATCCTCCATAGGTCGAGCTGCCGTGCCTCGCCTTTCGAGGTCTTGTCGGAGGCGAAGAGGAGCCAGCGCCCGTCGGGACTGAAGCAGATCGCGTATCGCTGACACGTCGGGTCGTGCGTGAGCTCTCGGACGGACCCGATCGCGCTATCGATGCGGCAGAGGTCGTGGAGCTCGTTTCCCTCCCGGTCGCGGGAAAAGACCAAGGATCGGTCGTCCGGGGCCCACACGAACGGGGCGTTCGGGGACTTCGGAAGGTCGCCGTGAGTCACTTGGACGGGCGGTCCGCCGCGAAGGTCGGCCACATAGAGTTCCACGCGTCCCTCCGGGTCCCAAAAGAAGCCGACCCGCTCCCGCAGCGCAGAGAGCCGAGGAAAACCGATCGACGGCACCGAGATCCATTCGAGGAGCGGGTCACGAGCTACGTGCGCCACCGGCTTCACCTCGACCCGACCCACCGCCCCCCCCGACACATCTACTTTGTGTCGCCGGGTGCGGAGGACGGGCTCGCGAGCCCTCATCGTCCGGCGCGATAGGTTTTCAAGGGGGGCGCACGCGTCTGAGAGCAGGGTGACTCCGAGTGGCCGCCATGGTCGTTCCCGGGCATCGGCGTCCGCCCGCGATCTATCGTCTCGCGCGGGCGTTGCGATGGCTCAGCGCCCTCGTGCTCGTCGCCCTCATCATCTTCGCCGGCACCGTCGCGTACTCCGCGTTCGAGGTCGCGCGCTCGAGCCCCCAATCCCACGGGCTCTCGGCTTCGTTGGCGGCGAACGGAACGGTCGAGATCGTCGGTTCGTTCACGCTCGCGAACCCCGGTTTCTACCCGATCCAGGGATTCGAGCTGACCGCCCGGATCGCGAACGCCACGGACGTCCTTCTCGGTCAGCTCGGCGTCGGCCCGAGCGATATCGCCCCCTCCTCGACCGGGACATTCCCGATCGCCCTCTATCTGCCGGTCGATAGCTCCGGAGCGGCGACCTCCTTGCTCACCCAGGACCAGTATCTCCGGGTGGACGCTTGGGGGAACGCGACCTACGCCTACCTCTTCCCGCTGTCCGTCGCGCTGACCGAGAACCGTTCGTGGGGGGCTCCGTTCGAGGATTTCCATGTGACCGTCGGCACTCCGTCGGGAGGGGGCGGGTCCATCATCGTCCCCGTTACCGTGACGTTCTCGAACCATGCATCGTTCGCCGAGTCCGGGGTCCTCACGTTCACCGTTCAATCGTCCGGCGGGGTGGACTGCGGCGGGGGCTCGTTCCCGATCTCCGTGGCGCCCCAGGGGTTGTACGACCAGACAAAGGATGTCACGCTCGCCTCTGGCTGTTCTCCGTTGGGAGGCCAATTGCTGAGCACCTACTCGACCGGAGGCACTCCGGTGCCGCTCCCCCCGGAGTCGATCTCGTGAGCGCTCCGTCGCCGCCCCCTGCCTTCACCCCGCCGCGCGGGGCTCCGGGATACCACGTCCCGTCGCTCGGATACCGGATCCTGGTGGCGGCGTTACGGCTCATCCCGGCGTTCTTTCTCCTCATCCTCCTACCGGTCGCGGCGCTCACCTTTGTGAACGCTCACGGGATCGCCCTTCCGATCTCGGCACTCGCGGTGTCCGAGTGGGGCATCGCGCTGATCGCGCTCGGCGCGGCGCGCTACATCCTGCGGCCGACGCGGGCGTTCGGCCCGGTCTCGATCGCGGCGTCGCTCGTGGGCCTGCTCTACCTCCTCTATGCGGTCTCGCTCTCGCCCTACCGACTCACGATCCCCGGAGGCTCGGCTTCGATCGTGGCGGGCTACGCGCTCTTCCTCGAGCTGATGATGATCATCCCGGCGATCGGGATCCTCGTCGGCGCGCTCGTCACCGTCGAGGACGCGACGGGGCACACCGAGCGCCTGGTCTTCGACTTCCCGGCGTGACCGGGCCGATCCTAGATCCCCGCGACCGTGGCTTCCACGATCCGCACCGCGGACCGGGGCCGGTCGTTCCCGTCCCGGGGAACGGCCGCAATCTTTTCGACCACGTCGTGGCCCGAGCGGACCTTACCGAACACCGCGTGCTTCTTGTCGAGCCAGGGGGTCGCTGCGAGCGTGATGAAGAACTGGCTCCCACCGGTGTTCGGCCCGGCGTTCGCCATCGAAAGGACCCCGGGGCCGTCGTGGCGCAAGGTCGCGTCGAACTCGTCCGGGATCGTGTAGCCCGGCCCGCCCGTCCCGTCCCCCTTCGGGCATCCGCCTTGGATCATGAACCCGGGGATGACGCGATGGAACGCGAGCCCGTTGTAGAACCCCTTGCGAACGAGCGACACGAAGTTCTCGACCGTCTTGGGAGCCCGGTCCCGGAAGAGCTCGATCCGAATGTCTCCGAGGGTCGTTCGAAGGGTCAGCGTCGGCTGCGCCATAAGGTTCGGAGAGCGCTCGAGCGGAAAAGGGCGACGACCCGCCCGGTTTATGTGGCGGGCCGGGAGTCCGGCGCCGCGGAGGCGCGGGCGATCCACCGAGAGGTCGAATGAATCGGTCGATCGCCTTCATCGGGCTCTTTCTCGTCGCCCTGGGGTTCGGCCTCGTGGCGTATCCCATCGCGTTCACGGGCCACGAGCAGCTCGACCTCGAGCAGGAACTCGGTTTCCTCGTCGCACCGCTCGGTCTCGTGGTCGTGATGCTCGGAGCCCTCGCGCACGACCCCGAGCTGACGACCGTCGGTGGTGCGTTCGGCAATCCGGAGGTCGCCCTCGGACGCCCCGCCCGGACGTCGACCGTCGATTCGCGGGCGGCCCGTCTCTACAATCCGCACGAGCCGGTGAACTGCCGCTTCTGCGGAACCGTGATCTCGGCCGACCTCGCGATGTGCCCGCGCTGCGCCCGACCGCGGGACTGCCGGACCTGTCTTCGCCCCCTCGGCTTCGTGAAGGACGTCGTCACGTGCCCCGGCTGCGCGAGGACCGAGGGTCTCTGCCACTGTCCCCGCCTCGCTCGCCCGAACCCGAGCCCGCAATCCCGCGGCACTCCACGGAGACGCTGATGCCCGAGCCCGACGGGTTCCGGATTCCTCGCGGGATCGCGACGAGCGAGCTTTCGCCGCCGCTCGTCGTTCATTTTGACGGCGCGTGTCAACCCCCGGGAGGCGGAGGGGTCGCCGGGTGGGGGTTCGTGATCGAAGGCCCCGGGCTCCGGTACGAGGACTGCGGGCTCGCGACCCGGCCGTACTCGCCGCACTCGACGAACAACGTGGCCGAATACGTCGGTGCGATCCGAGCCCTCGAATACCTTCGGTCGACCGGGTACGACGGTGACGTCGTCGTCGAGGGAGATAGCCAGCTCGTGGTCCGCCAGATGAACGGTGAGTACGAGGTCCGCGCGGAGCACCTGAGGGCCTACCACGACTGGCTGGCCACGCTCACCCACTCGTTCCACCATGTCGAGTTCCGCTGGGTCCCGCGGGAGGAAAACACGGCCGCGGACGCGCTCTCGAAACAGGCGGTCGAGTTCGCGTGGGACGACGCGAAGCGCCATCGCCCGACGCGACCCCTGGTCGTCGCCGAGCGAGAGCCGGACGCCGACCGGTACTGAGCCGCGGGGTCAGCCCCAGCGGACCGTGTAGACGAGCGTGCGGCCTTCCATAGCCGCGCGGGCCCGGGCCGAGTCCACGTAGGTGGCGAACGCGGCGGCGGCCTCGGGAGTGAGCTTCGGTCGGACTCCGTACCCCCGGGGTTCCCCCTGGCCGAGGAACTCCGGACGGGGCGGGGCGAGCGCCGGTGGTTCCGGCGCAGGGGGAGGGGCCTTGCGGATCGCGGCACTCATGCGAATGGGGCTCCCTCGTGTGCCACGTGAAGAGATTCTACCCGCAGGCACGGAAGGACTGCGAGAGGAAGGTCGGCGTCCAAGGACGGCATGACCCAGACAGGAAGCGAAGCGAGTATCGCTCGGCCATCGGGGTTGTCGGACACGTGCGCAGCAACCTGTCAGACGCACGTCGTACATAAAGCCGAAAGTTCGACTGGAAATGGAGGGGAGGGGTCCTCCGGCCTGACGGAGAAGTCCGGCGGACATCGGGCAGACCGTTTTCGTTGGAACGAGGGCTCGCGGAGTCCCTATTTAAAGTGGGGACGGATGGCCCCGACCGTCCTACCGGGGAGTCGCACGCCATGGCGCAATTGCAGGCGGGGGAGTTTCTGAGACGCGCGGAGGCGGCCCTCCTCGACCTTTCCGTCGAGTCCCAGAAGGCGGACTGGGTCTACGACACGTACATCAACCCGGACAGCGAGCTTCTCGCGGCGCGCGCCTCCGCCCGACTGATCGCGGCCACGGTCGGGCTCGCGAAGGAATCGACCCGCTTTCCGACCCCGGCACTCACGGCCGTCGATGCGCGGAAGGCGAAGCTGCTGCGGCTGATGCTGCCGCTGATCGCCCCGTCGGACCCCAACGAGTCCGAGGAGCTCTCGCGCCGGGTGACGGCGATGCGAGGGACGTACGCGAAGGGTCGCTACGCTCCCCGGTCCTCGGCGGGACCGCTCGACCTTCAGGGCCTTTCACGGATCTTGAGCGAGAGCCGTGACCCGACGCTCCTCGAGGAGGTCTGGACGGGATGGCACCGGGTGGGCCGTTCCATCCGCCCCGACTTCGTTCGGTACGTTGAGCTCGCGAACCGCGGGGCGACCGAACTCGGGTTCGCGGATACCGGGGCGATGTGGCGTTCCAAGTACGACATGGAGCCCGCCGACTTCTCGCGGGAGGTCGACCGCCTTTGGTCCGAGGTCGAACCGCTCTACCGTTCGTTGCACGCATACGTCCGTCGCCGCCTGCTCGAGCATTACGGGAGCGACCGGGTCCCCGCCCACGGACCCCTTCCGAATCACCTGCTCGGCAACATGTGGGCGCAGGCCTGGGACGGGACGCTCCCGCTCCTCGCACCGCCTTCGAACGGGAGTGACGTCGACCTGACCGAGCTGCTCGTGAAGCGGGGACTGTCGGAGCTGGACCTCGTGCGGGCGGCGGAGCGCTTCTTCGTTTCCCTCGGGTTCGATCCGCTCCCCGCGACCTTCTGGGAGCGTTCGATGTTCGTCCGGCCGCGCGACCGGGAGGTGGTCTGCCACGCGAGCGCCTGGGACGTCGATTGCGTCGACGACCTGCGGCTCAAGATGTGCATCGAGGTCACGGGCGAGGATTTCATGACGGTCCATCACGAGCTCGGCCACAACTACTACCAGCGGGCGTATGCTCGTCAGCCCTTCCTCTTCCGCGATAGCGCGAACGACGGGTTTCACGAGGCGATCGGCGACACCATCGCCCTCTCCGTCACTCCGGAGTACCTAGTACAGGTGGGCCTCCTCGACCGCGCGACCGACCCGGAAGGCGACATCGGACTCCTCCTCCGTCGGGCCCTCGAGAAGGTGGCGTTCCTCCCGTTCGGTCTGGTCGTCGACAAATGGCGGTGGGAAGTCTTCTCCGGAGCGATCCGCCCGGACGAATACAACGCGAGCTGGTGGGAGATGCGCCAGCGCTGGCAGGGCGTCAGTCCGCCCTCGGCGCGCAGCGACGAGGAGTTCGACGCGGGCGCGAAGTATCACGTCCCGGCGAACGTGCCGTACGTGCGCTACTTCCTCGCGCATATCCTCCAGTTCCAGTTCCACCGAGCGCTCGCGCGCGAGGCCGGCTCCACCGGTCCGCTGCATCGGGCGTCGATCTACGGGTCGAAGAAAGCTGGCCGTCGGCTCGCGACGGCCCTCGAGATGGGCATGAGCCACGAATGGCCCGACGAACTCGAGGCCCTGACGGGCGACCGTCGGATGGACTCGGCGGGCTTGCTCGAGTATTTCGCACCGCTCCAGCACTGGCTCGACGAGCAGAATCGCTCAAGTCCGGTCGGTTGGTAGCGCAGCGCGGTGCGACACCGAGGGTATTAGGTTCTCGACACCCTTCCTCCGGACATGCTTCTGGGTCACGGGGAGAGCGTGCTCCGCAGCGCCTACGCGGTCGCCGACGGCGGGGACGGACCCGTGCCTCCGAAAGGTCCGGGCGTTCTCTATGCCACGAACATACGGGTCGTCTTCGAGGCGCCTGTCGGCCGGCCGAGGATCGGACGACGCGCCGGAGCCGATACGCAGATCCAACTCGATGCGTCCCTGCACGAGCTGAGGAACGTGGTGGTGCGCCGGGGCCGCCTCGGGCGGCCTCGGCTCGTCCTCGACCTCCCGCACGCCCGCGTCTCCTTCGACGTGCTCGAACCGGAGGCGTGGACGGTCACTATCGCCCAGGCGAAGCGCTCGATCCCTCCCTCCTCCGCGTACGGGGGCGGGCTCGTCCACACCATCGAGCGGCAGGTAGTGAAGGTCCGGTGTCGGTTCTGCGGAAGCCTCGGCAACGAGGTCGACGGACGGTGCCCGGCCTGCGGGGCTCCGCTCTGACCGCGTTCGCGTTCGTTCAGAACGGCAGCTCGCGGAAGAGGTCGCGGAACCCGGAGACGGTCCAGTAGGCCGCGAGGCTTCCGAGCCCGAGGGCGAGCGCGGCGCAGACGAGCGCGAGCGGCAGCGAGGCCGCGGAAGGGTACAGCAGGGCGAACGACCCGGGGATGAGGATCCCGAAGAGGATCACCATGCCCGACCCTGTCGCGGCGAGCATGCCGCCGGGCCGCAGGAACTGGGGGCGTGGCCGGTCCTGGAAGTCGGAGTAGCGCGAGGCGAACACGAGTCCCCAGAAGGTGAGCACCACCGAGAGGCTGAGCCCGAGGAGCAGGACCCCGACGATCTCGACGGGCGCGAATCCAAAGACGAACCCGACGACGAGGGCGAGGGCCAAAGCCACGACGAGGGACGGAAGGAGCACGAACGTCACCTTCGCTCTCACGATGCTCCCGACCGATAGTGGGTAGGAGTACAGCGACTGGAGGGCCCGGCGTTCCTGGCCGAGTGACGTCCCTCCGATCAGGAGAGCGAAGAAGCCGGCGACCCATCCGACCCACACGACCGAGCCGAACTCTCCGAAGGCGGCCCCCTCCACGAGGACGAGGATCACGAGCACGATCGGCAGGACCAACGTCGGTAGCATCTCGCGGCGACGGACGAGTCCCTTGAGGTCCTTCGCGACCAGAGCGGACTCCGGGGCGGTGAGACCGAGGAAGGAGAGAACCGGGCTCCGGGCGGCATACCGGTGCTCCTCGAGACGGACCTCGGTGGCTGCGGGAACCCAGTAGCGGACACGCAGCTCTCCGGCGACGTAGACGAGGACCGCGACGAACGCGAACTGGCCAGCCGCGAACGCGATGCCGAGCCCGAGGTCTCCCGCGGCCAATTGCGTCAACGCCTGGGTGGACCAGAAGAACGGGACCACGGAGGTGACGAGCCCGACCGCCGAGAGACGCTGCGCGAGTCCGAGCAGGAAGACCGGGTTGAACGCGAGCTGTAGCGCAAGGATGACGACGACCAGGACGAGGGCCCGGAACACGAGGTTGAGCTGGCCCCGTCGCCCCGCGCCCACCGAGCTCGCGCGCTGGGTGGCCGAGCGGACCATCTCGACGAGGACCGCTCCCTCGAAGAGAGCGAGGACGGAGAAGAGCGCGCTCGCCACGTACGTGGCCAGGATCCCGCCCGCGAGGGCGAACGGAAGCAGCCCGCCGAGCGCGAGCGCGACCGCCGGCGAGTACGTGTAGGCGATCGCGCTGGCGGACGCGGAGACGTATTCGGCCGGCGTGACGGGAAGCCAGTTCGCGGCATCGCTTCCCGCGAACTTCGCGGTGGTCGTGAGCTCGAACATGACCCCCGCGACGAGCACGACGCCGACCGCGACGAGCGGCAGGAACGGGAGCAGCGCGTTCCCGAGCGCGCCCGCTTGGGCGGCCGTGAGCGCGCTCGCCCGAACCGCTCCGAACCCGAGGCCGAGGGCGGCGAGGAAGAGCACGAAGTCGATCACCGCGATCAGCGCGGGTTGCCCGAAGGGACTCTGCGGGTCGGACGAGCTCCTCCCGGACCGAAGTTGGGAGGCGACCAGGGTCCCGGCGAGGCGCCGGACGCGGTGAAGGTCCATCGAACTCCTACCGGCTCAACGCGTCGACGACATCCCGAAGGTCGCCCGTGCCGGTGAGGGACAGGAAGACCTCCTCGAGGTCGCGACCGGCGAGGCCCGCCCCGTCGCGCAGGGCCGAGACCGTGCCGGAGGCGAGGACCCGACCCCGATGGAGGATCACGACCCGGTCGCAGATCGCCTGCGCGATCTCGAGCACGTGGGTGCTGAACAGGACCGCGACGCCCTCGTGGTCCGCGAGGTTCCGTAGGAGGTCCTTCGTCACCCGGGCCGAGCGCGGGTCGAGGCCGTTCAAGGGTTCGTCGAGGACGAGCAGCTTCGGACGATGCGCGAGCGCCGCGATGAGCGCGACCTTCTGCTTCATGCCTTGGGAGTAGCCGCTGATCAGCGAGTTCTCGTGACCGGCGAGCTCGAATCCCGTGAGGAACTGTTGGATCCTTTCGCGACGGTTGGTCGGGCTCAGGCCGTACATGTCCGCCACGAAGTCGAGGTACTCCGCCCCCGTGAGGAACTCGTAGAGCGCGGGGGCCTCGGGCACGTAACCGAGCTGCCGCTTCGTCGCGACGGGGTCCTCGGTGACGTCGCGGCCGAAGAGGCGGATCGTGCCCGAGTCGGGACGGAGAAGGCCCAGGACCGCCTTCATCGTCGTCGACTTGCCCGCGCCATTCGGTCCGAGGAGGCCGACGATCTGGCCGGCGGGGACCGAAAAGCTGACGGAGGTGAGGGCGTCGACGGGACCGAACGACTTCGAAACCCGAACGACCTCGAGCGACGGGGAGGCGTTCGTTGCTGCGGGGGTCCGCAGCGGCGCTCCGGAACGAAGGGAAGCCATCGAACGGGTGAGAAGAGGAGCGCCGCTCATTAACCCGCGGGGCGCGGGCGTGTCGGCCGATTCGCGCGCGCGAGGTACGTCGAGGCCCTCCGCGGAGAAGGGAAGAGGCGCCCGAAGCGACCGAAGCGGATCGGTCAGTTCTCGAGCGGTGGGTTCGACTCGAGGGACTCGGCCGCGAAGAAACTGACCGGTCCCACGATGTCGTGACCCGAGGGACGCAGCGCCCCCACCGCGTGAACCAGTAGTTCGTAGGCGGAGTCCTCGGCCTCGTCGGTCTCGTCCCCCGAGCTCTCCCCTCGAACGTAAACGCGCAGAACGCCCCGGTCAATGCCGAGGAGGACATACCCGACCCCGTCCCGCCGGGCCCAAGCCAGGAGTCGCCCCGACGGACCGTCCACGACCCCGACCCACCGTAACGACCCGAACCATCGACCCGACAGACGGCCGAGAACCGATTCCGGAGGGGCGCCCGGCGGAAGGTCGACTTGGCCGATCGGTCGGAGGTCGTTGGAGGTTCTGGGGACTCCTTGCGGCACCTCGTCGAGCGCCCGATATCCGCTGTCCGAGCGTTCGATCCGTCCCTCGCGTTCGAGTCGGCGAAGCGAGCGCGAGAGGGATTCGGGATGGGCGTGGAGGACCCGTCGGAGTCCGCTGAACGCGATCCGTCCGTGGAGCCCTTGAAGGGTGTCAAGGATTCGCTCGTCCAACCCCCCTGAGAGCGCCGGTGCAGACTCGTCTCGAAGCGTGGGCATCGTCGTCGCCACGAGGCGGTCACGGTTAAACCGACGGTAACGCGCCGGTTACCAAGTCAACCCGGACGGATTCGAGAGCCGCCCGACCGGCTGTGACTGGCCCCCGAGCGACCCGGTCAATATCCTCCCCCTGCCGATGAGGGGTCCGGAACGATGGTTCCTCGGTGATGAAATGAGCGAAAACGAGAACGAATGTGGGTCGGACGGAGCGAACTTCGGGCCGTGGGTCTGGTCGGCCTATCGCGCCTACAACGAGCTCCTCCGCGAGAAAGTGAAGAAGCGATTCGATGCCCAAGAAGGTCCGTGGATGGACAAGGTGGCCGACCTGCTCGTGCAGGTCGTCAACGCCCGTTGGGAAGGCGGCCGGAAGAAAGAGAAGGAACTCGAGGAGCTCTACCACCGTCTCGAGCAGCTCCTTTCGGAGTGAGCCTCATGGAAAGCCCCCTCCCGCTCCATCCGATGCCCGCCCCTCCGTCCGGTCCCGAGCCGATGTTGCCGGGCCGGCGGAGCCGCCGATAGGTCCGCTCGGGAAGCCCGGACAAGCCGATGCCGCTCAGTGAGTTCGAGCGTCGAATCACGACCGCCGTCGAGGCCGTCGGGCCGAGCGTGGCGGGCGTCGAGAGCCTCCATCTCGGACGCCGTCACAGCGCCTCCGGGTTCGGAGTCCCGGCGCGGGCGACGGCCGTGATCATCGACCGCCCGGGGTATCTGATCACGAATCAGCACGTGGTGGAAGGCGCCGCGCGCATCCGGGTTCACCTGCCCGACGGCCGGGACTTGGACGGCGAGGTCGTCGGCGGGGACGAGGCGACCGACGTCGCGCTCCTGCGGGTGGACGGGATCGACCTTCCTCCCGCCCGACTGGGGGCGTCCGAGAACCTGCGCGTCGGCCAACTCGTCCTCGCGGTGGGGCACGCGCTGGGCCTTCCCGGAGGACCCACCGTCTCGGTCGGAGTCGTGAGCGCCCTCGGCCGTCCACTCCCCGGGTCGGATTTCATCTTCGAGGGACTGATTCAAACCGACGCTGCGATCAACCCCGGCAACAGCGGCGGTCCGCTGGTCGACCTCGAAGGAGCGGTCGTGGGAATCAATTCGGCCATGGTTCCCTTTGCCCAGGGGGTCGGTTTCGCCCTTCCGATCCACGCGGTGGCGCGGATCGCGGACGAACTCCGCCGGAAGGGCCGGGTGGTACGACCCTGGATTGGGGTGATGGTGGCCGAGCTCGGTCCGGACCTCGCCCGACAGTACTCCCTTCCCGCGTGGTCCGGCTTATTGGTCGCCGAAGTGGTGGCTCGGTCTCCGGCGCACCGAGCAGGGATCCGAACGGGTGACCTCATCCGTGAGGTTGGACCTTTCGGGGTCACGCGGGTGCGCGACCTCCTCGAGTCCCTCGCGAAATTCCCCGTGGGGTCCGACCTCCAGCTCACCGTTCAGCGGAGGGGCGCCCCGATCACGGTGAATATGCCTCTGCAGGAGCACCCGGAGTCGGTCCCCGAGCAAGGGTAGTACAGGTCCGGGTGTCATGGGGATCGCTGGGGGGAAACCCCCGCGCGCGGAGGGGCCTTTGTCCCCGGACTCGCGGTCGAACGGCTATAAGACGTGGGTCGTTTACCTAAGCGGGCTATGCTCTCCGACTCGTTCGGCCGTGAGGTCACGGACATACGGATCAGCGTGACCAAGCGGTGCAACTTCGGCTGCATCTACTGCCACGATGAAGGACTCGGCCCTACAGCCCGCCCTCGCGCGGCGCACGGCGAGGAGATGACGCCCGCCGAGGTCGAACGGCTCGTCATCGTAGCCCGGGAACTCGGAATCCGTTCTGTCAAGTTTACCGGGGGAGAACCGCTCGTCCGCGCCGACCTTGAGGAGATCATCGACCGGACGGTGCGTCAGATCCCCGATGTTTCGCTCACGACCAACGGTTCGATGTTGGAGCACCGTGCCGAGGGGCTGCGGGACGCGGGCCTCAAGCGGGTGAACGTCTCGGTCGATACGACCGACCCCGAGGAGTTCCGGTCGATCCGCAAGGGCGCCCTTCCACCGGTGCTGCGAGGCATCCGCGAATCGCTGCGAGTCGGCCTGAAGCCGGTCAAGCTCAACATGGTGGTGTTCCGGCGGACCCTCGCGAACATCCCTCGCATGATCGACTATGTGGGCTCGTCCGAGGGACTGAAGCTTCAGTTGATCCAATTCATGCCCGAGCTCGTCCACCATCGGGAATGGATGGTGGACATCCAGAGCGTCAAGCGCTGGCTCGAGGAGAACTCATCGCGCGTGCTGGTGCGCGAGATGCATCACCGCAAAGTGTACATCGTGCACGGAGCCGAGGTCGAGGTCGTCGACCCGGTGTTCAATCCGGAGTTCTGCTCTCACTGCCACCGGATCCGGGTGACGCACGAAGGCGAACTCAAGGGCTGCCTTAACCGAAAGGACGACCTCATCCCGACCCGGGGCTTGGACGACGCCGCGCTCCGGGACGCTTTCCGTCGCGTGATCACCACACGAGTTCCGTACTACGGAGGCTACATCACCGATTTTCCACGAAGGTCCCCGGCCTCCGACCTTCCGCCGGAGCTACCTCGCGAACCTGCATCGCGGGGCACGGCGTGATCAGGCGACTCGCAGCGGCCTCGTCCCCACGACGGTCGACTCCAGGCGGCCCGCGGAGTTAAGGCCCAGGAATCCAGTGGGGCATGGAGGGTAGCGACCGATGGCCGTCGATTTTGTACTGAAGAAGGCACCGAGCATTCGACTCGCCGCGATCCGATGGAAAGGACCGTACAACGAGCACAAGATCCAACAGCAGTTCGAAGCAGTCGAAAAGTGGGCCCGAGCCCGAGGCTTGCGCACTGGTCGTTGGGTCTTCCGAGAGCCGGACTCCCGCGTGTGGGATACGGGTATCGAAGTCCGGGGACAGGCGCGTTCGGAGGGTCGCGTCAAGGTCCGCACGTTGCCGGCGGGGCACGTGGCGAGCGTGCTCTTCGACCCCGAGGTCGTTTCTCCCCGGGTCGTTTACCACGGCCTCTCCGACTGGCTCCGCTGGAGGCGCAAGGAGAAAGAGATCCGTTCGGTCGTTTCGTACCGTGAGATCTACCCGGGAAACCCCTGGAAAGACAAGCGAGCATGGTCCCGGACCGAGGTCCAGTTCGTCGTCCGGAAGTAATCGTCGGCTCGCGAAGTTCAAGGGCGAGAGCATGGCAACGGCCACGATCCCCCACAGCGAGCAGGACACGACCGGGCTCTTCCGAATGGCGACCGGAGCCGGGGTCGGTCTCGCGGCAGCCCTCCTCGCGATCGTGTTTCCGGTGGGATTCCTCCTCGTCGCATCGTATGACCCCGGCGGGTTCCTCACCCTGCACCAGACCGCCTTCCTCGACGCGATCGGCCTTCTGATCCTGGCGGGCGCCTTGCTCTTTCTCTTCTCTCTGCTCATCTATCGGAACGCGTTCGCTCATCTCCGCAAGGTCGACCGACGGTTCGTCGTCGCTTCCGTTCTCTGCCTGATCGGAACGCTCGGATTCATCCTTCTCCTCGTCGCGGCGGTGGTCGTCGTCGGCTCCTCGAGCTCCCTGCTTTCGTGCATCAACAACCAGCCGACGCACGCGCTTACGTGCCTGCGTTCCGGCCAGCCCCTCGGCGCGTACACCGGGCTCATCGGATTCTGGCTCGGCTGGGTCGGCGGAGTGGGGATCGTGCTGGGGCTGTCGGCAGGCTCGTCCCGGTTCAAGACCCGAGAGATCGGTCTCGGTGCCGGGCTGTACGCGATCCTCCTGCTCGCCCTCATCGGACCGTTCATCGCGCTCATCGTATCGTATCCGGGGGTCGAGTTCATCCTCCTCCTGGTCCCCCTCCTCTCACTCCTCGCGCCCTACTTCGTGTTCCGAGGAGCCCGGCCGTTGGCCACCTAGCAATGCCGAACCCAGCTGCTACGACGGCGTCTTCCCGCGAAACGGCCACGTTGGGAGGAGGGTGCTTCTGGTGCACCGAGGCCATCCTCTCGGAGCTCGCCGGAGTGGCGAGCGTGACGTCGGGGTACGCAGGCGGCACCGTGCCCCACCCGACCTACGAGCAGGTGTGCTCGGGGCGGACCGGACATGCCGAGGTCGTCCAGGTCGCCTTCGACCCGAGCGTCGTGAGCTACCACGACCTCGTGACGGTCTTCATGACCACCCACGACCCGACGAGCCTGAACCGGCAAGGCGACGACGTCGGTACCCAGTATCGCTCCGTGATCGCCTACCACTCGCCGGCACAGCGAGAGACTGCGGAGCAGGTGATCGGCGAGCTCGAGACGGCGCAGCTCTGGAAACGTAAGATCGTCACCGAGGTCGTGCCGTTCACGGAATTCTACCCCGCGGAGGAGTACCACCGGGATTATTTCCGACGCAACCCCGCGAGCGGGTATTGCCGCGCGATCATCGCGCCGAAGGTCTCGAAGTTCCGGAAGCAGTTCGCGACCCGGTTGAAGACCGCGTGAGACCGGGTCCCCGATCGCTCTCGTTTCACAACGCTAGAATGAGGAAGTAGCCGGCAAACGCGACGATAGCGACAACCGAGACGATGAGGACGGCGCGCGCGAAGCCCGGCCGCCGCTCGGTGCCGGTGTGCACGACCCAGGGGAACACAACGATCCACACGGCGATCGCGCCAAAGAGGCCCACGAACAGCACCCATCCACCGAGGTAGGCGGACCCAAGGCCCACGGTAAGCCACCAGACGATCTGGAACGGGTTCGAGGCCCCGAGGCCGAGCGCCTTCGAATAGGTCCGCGCCCCGGTCGTCGGAGGGGGCGGACGTCCCGAAGCGGCGCGCAGGAGCCCGACCCCGAGGTAGACCATCACCGCGGCACCGAGGAAATAGATCCATCGCAGACCCGAGGTCAGGTCGACCTCGGTGTGGAGGGCAAAGACCAGCCCTCCGAGAAGGAGGTCCGCGCTCATCGCGCCGAGGCCCGTGGTCACACCTTCACGGAACGAGTGGATCGATTGTGACGCGATGAACGCGTTCATCGGCCCGGGCGGGATCGTGAGCGAGAATCCGAGGAGCAGGCCGAAACCGAGCTCGTAGAGGAAAGGGTCCACGCCCTCCGACCCCCTCCGGGCCTACCGGGGAGGTGGAGGTACCGTGCGCGCCTCGACCGTCAGGTAGCGCTCGGCCGGTCGTTTCCAGGTCATGGCGAGTATCCCTCCGATGAGGACGAGCAGGAAGCCGACGAAGAACCCGGCCAGGGCCACCACGATGCTGACGAGCGAGAGGATGATGGCGAGGGCTCCCCAGACGACGTGCCCGTACGGGACCGCCAGCATGAGCAAGCCGACGATGAGCGTGAGGAAACCGACCAGGACCCCGAGGAGGAAGAAGTTGCTCCAGTGCCCGAACACGGCGAAGACGGCACCAACGAGCGCGAAGCCGAGGCCTCCGAGCATGATGAAAAGTCCGCCGAGAATCGTCAGGACACCTGCCCCTATCGGCCGTGGCATGGACGTCCTACTCGGACGAAAGGAGAAAAGATCGATTCTCCGCTCGGTCCTGCCGGGGCGAATACGGAGTACGCCCGGCCACCCCCAACCTATTTCGTTCCGGGCGGTTAGCTCCCCCAACGGAACGTTCGTTATGGGAAAGGGTTCTCCGATATCGGGTCGCGTCGGCGAACTTCACATGAAGCCCGAGGTCCCCGGCGAGCATGGCCTCCCCAAGCCCTCGGTCCCCGAGGTGTTCGTCGGTCGGACCGGGTTGCAAGGAGATTTCAACCGGTATCGTCATGAACAGAAGGCGGACGATGCGGCGATGGCTGTTCTGATCGTTCCCCGCGAGACGCTGGCCGAGCTCGAGAAGGAGGGCTGGCCCGTTCGCCCGGGCGACCTCGGAGAGAACATCACCACCGAAGGGATCGCCTACGATGCGTTTGTCCCTGGCCGGAGGTTCCGGGTGGGCGATGCCGAACTCGAGGTCTCGAAAGCCTGCACCCCCTGCGACAACCTCTATCTCCTTCCCTATGTCGGCCCCGCGCGCGGCCCCGAGTTCCTGAAGGTGATGCTCGACCGTCGCGGCTGGTATGCGAGGGTGGTTCGCGAGGGCCGGATACGGGTGGGCGACCGAGTCGGCAGCGCCGACTAGAGTCCAAACGACCTGCAGACCCGGTCCGCGCGTTCGAGC